>JALWLM010000329.1 GCA_027084145.1 Crocinitomicaceae bacterium
TATATGCTGTAAGGGAAATCCCAAACCACTCTTTCAATATGGAATACAGTATCGTCTTTTCCTCCGGGAATGTAAACGAAATGTGTGTCTTGTACATTGACTGTATCCGTAATTTTTGCAAGGTGCGGATTTTTTGCGATGATTCTGGAGAGTCTTTTTTCTGCAGAGCAGCTTAACAATATAAAAATGGAGAGAGTAATAATAATTACCCAAAGTATTTTGGCCCAAAGTTTAAACTGTATTTTCATAATCTGATTGATTTAAAGGTTTTCCATATAGATCGAAGAATTTGCGAACAACAATGGGAGGAAGGAGGATCATTCGTTTTCGGTAACCAACTTCCTGAAGCTCCTTAATAAATAGATTATTCATATACTTCCCGAGCGTCTGAAGAGAAATACCATATAAATTGCACAGTTCTGATTTGGTTAATGCAGGTGGATTATGACAGTCTAATTGTTTCATAATGATAGCGGTTTGATGATTTTTGAATTTTTTTCATGGCAATTGGAATTTGCGGAAAAGGATATTTGTGTAAGGAAGGCATTCCTTCTTGTGTTTTGAAGAGTGTTAGATAATTGGCCACTCTTACCAGTTCCGGAGGAATGGATGCAAGTGAATGGAAAATAAAAATGAGATCTAAATTTTTTTGTTTGGAATCAAGTACAAATTTTCGAACAGGTTTATCAAGTCGTGATCCGATATACTTGGTTGCATCTTCAAAAACAATAAGTGCGTTTTTTACATGTTTTTCTATGATAGGAAAAATAAGATCCGTGTCTGAAGAAATCAAGCGATAAATTCCGCTTTTCCAGTAAGGTATTTTTTTTTGATCAATAATAGGAATCGGAATATTCATTCCGTCCGGAAAACCATGATGCTCTAATGTTTGCCATACATCCGAATCAAAGGTATCAACAATGAGCTTTTTAGGTATCGTTGATGACCTAATGACTTGCTTTACTGCAGTCGTTTTTCCTGTACCTCGAGTACCGGCAAATAACCATACTACGTTATCTCTCATCTTCTTGTAATTTTTACAAAGGTTCTAAGTCGGATCATCTCGTTATTTAAGGCAGACATTTTTTCAGAAAGCTGCTTTATTCTCTTTTTATATTTTCTGAATTGCCACAGAAAAAAAATGTTTAAAATGATATTGAATATGATCAGTGTTGTCATCTCATGAATGCTTTAAATAGTTTGTCTGTCTGAATGCCCAGAAGAACCGACCAGAAAGCCCAGTCTGCAGATACTTTTAATTTTCTTCGCTTACACATCGGGAGAGCAGCTGTTTTTAACATCTGAATTTGCTCCGGTGTGTACATTAAGTCTCCGGAGATCATGTTCAGCTGTGCAGAATAGTTAGCATAACTTTCGGCCAGTTGCTGCTCTTTTTCTGAAAGCTCTTTTCCGGAGTTCTTTTTGACAAAAGCTTTTTTCATCTCTTGAATCTTTTTTCGGCCGCCGAATGCTTTTATCAATCTAAAATTAGCAATGGGAGTCATAAGGATTGCATTCCCTGCAGTAACCATATTGACAAGATTCTCCGATTCAGTTTCCGGATCATACGGTTCTTCTTCCTCCTCTTCTCCTGAAGGAAAAGAAGTTCCATCCCATTCGATTGGAGTTTCAAAATCATCTTCAGGAGAAAAACCTGAAAAATCTTCAGAAGTTTCAGGAGGATTGTCCTGAAATTCAGGACGAATTTTTGTTGGCTCTTTTAAAATGTCATCTATGATGATTTTTTCTAAATCCATTATTCTTCAATTAAATGTTCATATTTTTTTAGAATAGGTATGATCTCTTTTATTTCAGAAAACTGGGAAGTGTCAATTGTCATTAGTTTAGGCATAAGCTTCGGTATGATAGATGCAATTCCTCCCTGAAAGTCCTCCGGAGAAAGCCCCAATTCTTTGAATGTAGATTTTAATGCGTTAGCCACAATAGCAACATCCGCATGAACGTCTGCAAGTTCGTTTTCAAGTTCTTCGATTCTCTTGTCTTTGTCCACCTTATTTTGATTTTAAGCCGGTGTAAAATTCTCCGGACCAATTTTCCAGAACATCCCATTTAAAGAACCGGTCTTTCAGGATTTGAGCCGGTGTCTCCTGCAACATGTGTCCTTTTTTCATGGCAAGAAGTTTTCTATTGGAAATAATCTCAAGGAGTAAATCTAATTGTTGTTCCGAGACATTGACCAGAAGCTCATTCGGTTCAAGTTCTTTTTCCTTGTAAACAACTTCCGGTGCTTTCCTGATTTCTTCCTGAATTTCTTCAGGAGTGTTTTCCGGAGTTTCCTGAACAGTTTCAGGAGCTTCTTCTGGTTTTTCTTCTTGCGTTCTGAAATTTTTCAGAAGGAATAAGAAAGCTTCTTTGGTTGAGCGAAATTCTATTTCCTGAATTTCCTGAATTTTTTTCAGAAGCTCATTGACTTCTTTCAGGTCGCTTTCTGAAAAATTGAGGACACTTGTTTTTTTGAGTTGTAACATAATGAAATTATCCTGATTGGTTTCAGAACAAATTTCAGAAACTTTTCAGAACTATTTTCAGAAATTTTCAGGATGTCGCTCAGAAGTATTTTTTGAGTTAAAAATTAGGAAAATGTTATTTGTTTTTCTTTCTGCTAATAAGAAAACTACCAACTAAGGTAATTATGATGGTACAAGCTATAATAGCTCCTTGTTTAGGATAACCTTTGTAAAAAGCATAAAGAGATAAACTACAGATTAGTAATACAGCCAAAATAGCCAAGACTTGACCTCTAAATAGATATTTATAATCTTTGTCTTGATCTTTTTGCTCAAGTTCTAAAAGTTTTTTATTTACTGATATTCTATGTTCTTGTTCCTTTTCAGCCATTTTTAATAATCTATCAGCAAATCCAGGTTTAATTTCTTCATATTTTTTCATGGACTCTGGATCAGGAATAGGTCCCGAGTACATCTCTTGTTGTGCAATAGATAAACCATCTTTTTTTGCAACTTGTTTTTTGGCTTTACGATGCGACATTTGTCTCTTTTTCTAGTTTTTTAAATGAATTATAAATGTCTTTTTTTACAAGAGACCAATCTCGTTGTATATTTTCTTTATCGGTTTCAAAGCTAGATTCAAGTATGCGTTTTTTTCTATCTTTTTCTCTTTCTTTTCTCTTTTTTTCTATATCAGCTAAGAATAATAAACCAAAAAAGAAGCCTGTTAAAATTAAAATTAACTTATCGCTATCTGACTGTTTCATAATTACAAAGTTATGAAATTACTTGAATATAAAC
>JALWLM010000330.1 GCA_027084145.1 Crocinitomicaceae bacterium
ATTTACAAAGTTGACAATAACAGATATTAAGGCATAAACTTTTCCTTTTAAGGGAAATAAAAACTTAAAACAATGGCACATAAAAAAGGAGTCGGAAGTTCGAAAAACGGTCGTGAATCAGAAAGTAAACGATTAGGAGTTAAAATTTTTGGAGGACAAGCTGCTATCGCGGGAAATATTATTGTTCGCCAAAGAGGAACAAAACATCATCCGGGACAAAATGTAGGTATGGGAAAAGATCATACGTTATATGCATTAACGGATGGAATTGTTGAATTCCGAAAAAGAAGAAATAATCGTTCTTATGTATCTGTAGTACCTTTTGATACGGCAGAAGCATAATTCATTTTTAAATAATATTTGAAGGCGAATTTTCCGTTAGGAGATATTCGCCTTTTTTGTTCTATTTCTAAAACAAATAAAGATGCTTGAAATTCAAAGACTTCGAAATGAACCGGAGAAAATAGTAGAAGGATTAAAAAAACGTTTTTTTGATGCTGAGCCAATAGTAGATTCCATTTTGAAAAAAGATAAAGAATGGAGGATAGCGATTGGTGAGTTGCAAGAAATTGCAGCTGAAATGAATCGAATGTCAAAAGAAATAGGTGGACTTTTTAAATCGGGAAAAAAGGAGGAAGCTAATCAGTTAAAGGAAAAAACACAAGAACTTAAAAAGAAGGAGTCAGAATTAAAGGAGAAAGTAAACCAACTTCAAAAGGAAATAGATGAGTTGATGTACCAACTTCCTAATGTACCGCATGATTTAGTAAAAGCAGGGAAAGATGAAAGTGATAATGAAGTAGTTGAAGAAGGAGGTGTGAAACGTATTTTTGATTTTGATCCTTTACCACATTGGGATTTAGCTTCTAAGCATAATTTAATTGATTTTGAATTAGGGGTGAAAATTACCGGAGCAGGTTTTCCTGTTTATAAAGGAAAGGGAGCAAAACTCCAACGAGCTTTAATTAACTTTTTTTTAGAAGAAGCAGAGAAAGCAGGGTATGAAGAGCATATTCCTCCTCATGTTGTCAATGAAGCTTCCGGATATGGCACAGGACAATTACCCGATAAAGAAGGGCAAATGTATTATATCCCGGAAGATAATTTGTATTTGATTCCAACAGCAGAGGTTCCGCTGACAAATATTTTTAGAGATGTCATCTTGCCAAAGAAAGATTTTTCAATTAAAATTTGCGGTTATACGCCTTGTTTTAGGAGAGAAGCAGGCTCTTATGGGAAAGATGTTCGAGGATTAAACCGTCTTCATCAATTTGATAAAGTGGAAATTGTTCGAATTGAACATCCTGATAATACGGAAAAAGCTTTGGATGAAATGATTTCTCATGTAAGGGGATTGTTGGAAAAATTGGGATTGCAATATCGAATTTTACGTCTTTGTGGAGGGGATACCGGATTTACGTCGGCAATGACTTATGATTTTGAAGTTTATTCAGCTGCTCAGAAAAAATGGTTGGAGGTAAGTTCTGTTTCTCGATTTGACACATTTCAATCTACACGTTTAAAACTACGTTTTAAAGGAGAGGATAAGAAGACCCGATATTGTCATACTTTGAATGGTTCTGCTTTGGCGTTACCTAGAATCGTAGCGGCTTTACTTGAAAACTATCAAACTGAAACAGGGATTGAAATTCCAGAAGTATTGCATAGATATCTTTCTTTTAAGGAAATATAAAATTCTATCGAAAAATTGTATTTTCGTTAGATGAAACGAATTATCGGTTTTCTGTTTTGTTGGTTATGGGCAATTCATTTTGTTTCTGCTCAATCTTTTTTTGAACGATCAACTTCTTTTTCAAAAAAACGAACCGTTTTAGTTTCCTCAGGAATAGGTAGTGTTTGGACCGGTTCTATTTTAGGTCTTTCTAAGTTATGGTATGATAGTTATGATAAATCAAACTTTCATTTTTTTAATGATAATCATGAATGGATGCAAATGGATAAAGCAGGCCATTTTTATATTTCTTATAAAATATATCAATTGACGGATGATTTGTATCGTTGGTCGGGAAATTCTAAGAAAACAGCTTTATGGATAGGAGCGGGGGTGAGTATCGGCTATCAAACAAGTTTTGAAGTTTTAGATGCCTACAATGAAAAATGGGGTTTTTCTTGGGGGGATATTTTGGCAAATTCAGCAGGAACAATGAGTTATTTTTTACAACAGTTTTTTTGGGATGAGGAACGTGTGATTCCAAAGTTTTCCTCTTATCCTTCACCATATCATTCGATTCGGCCTGAAGTTTTAGGGAAAACTTTTTTACAAGCAATGATGAAAGACTACAATGGTCAGAGTTATTGGTTAACATTCCATCCCGCCAACCTCTTTAATATTCATACAAAAATACCCGATTGGTTGTGTGTTTCGTTTGGTTATAGTGTAGATCAAAAATTAGTTGGTGATCAAGATGTTTATTTTGATGTAAGCGATGGAAGGACTTATATTGCTCAACGCGAATTTAAAATGTCACTGGATATAGATTTCACAAAAATTCCTGTAAGAAAATCTTGGTTAAAAGTTTTATTGAAACAATTAAATTATATCAAAATACCGTTTCCATCTATTGTTTATTCAGGGGATAAATTTACAGGAAGTTGGACAGGATATTAGAAATATAGATTTTAAAGTTCTCTATTTTTAAGATTGAGAGCGCCTAATTTATGTAAATAAGGGTTTGAAATATTTTTTTCTAAAATCATTAAATGCTCTATTCTGTGACAATCTGTACCGACAAAGTCCACCCACTTATTATCAATTAATTTTTCAGCGACTTTTTTGATTGCCGGTCCGTAATGTCCTGAGATCGAATTGAGATTTATTTGTATATGAACTCCTTGTTTTCTCCAATGATTAATTTTTTCGATATCATTATGTAGAAAAACATATCGTTCGGCATGAGCCAGAACAGGTTGATATTTTTGTGTTAACATTTCAAAGAGTAGCCCGTCAATGTTTAAAGGAGCTTCATGAAAAGGAAATTCAAATAATAAATAATTGTCTCCAAATGTAAGTAGCTTTTCTTTGTTTTTTAATTGATTTATCAGACCTTCATCAAAATAATATTCTGCGGCAGCTTCTATTTCAATTTTCAGATTCAGGGATTGTGCCGTTTCTTTAAGTTTTTTTAGTCCGGATAATATTGTTTCAGGTGTGTTTTTGAAATAATCGCTCATGATATGAGGCGTTGTAATCACTTTTTTGTACCCTAAACTTTCAAATTTTGCCAAAATAGCAATGCTTTCATCTATTGTTTTGGCGCCATCATCAATGCCGGGGATGAGATGACTGTGAATATCCGTTTTAAAACCGGATAAGTCAAAAGGCGGGAGTTTTTTTTCTTTCTTTCTGAATATTTTAGAAAAGAAAGTCATGACTTATTTTGATACATTTTTTTGTAATAATCTTGATAATCACCACTTGTTACTTTATTAATCCATTCTTTATTTTCTAAATACCAATCAACTGTTTTTTCTAATCCCTGTTCAAAAGTAACCGAAGGTTTCCAGCCTAATTCTTTTTCAATTTTTGAAGCATCAATGGCATATCGTTTGTCATGTCCCGAGCGGTCTTTTACAAAGGTGATGAGCTGTTCACTTTCGCCTTCTTCTCTCCCTAATTTTTTATCTAACAATCGACAAAGGTATTTGACTAAATCGATGTTTTTCCATTCATTGAGTCCTCCAATGTTATAGGATTCTCCTATTTTTCCTTTGTGAAATATTTCATCAATGGCTTTAGCATGATCAACAACCCATAACCAATCTCTTATATTGTCGCCCTTCCCGTAAATAGGAAGAGGTTTTTTAAGAACAATGTTATTAATCATCAACGGAATTAGTTTTTCGGGGAACTGATGGCTACCGTAATTGTTCGAACAATTGGAAATCTTAACGGGAAGGTTATAAGTATGGTAAAAAGCCCTGACAAAATGGTCAGAACTTGCTTTTGAAGCGGAATAGGGACTTCTTGGATCGTAAGGTGTTGTCTCTTCAAATAATCCGTCGTCTCCTAAAGAACCATAAACTTCATCTGTTGATACGTGATGAAAAACGTGCTCTCCTTCTTTCCACATATCTTTTGCCACTTGGAGTAAATTGACTGTTCCTACAACATTGGTCATGACAAATTCCATAGGTCCTTCAATTGATCTATCCACATGAGATTCTGCGGCAAGATGAATGACATCAGTTATTTGATAATTGTCAAAAATCTCGATAAGTTCTTCTTTATTAACAATATCCGCTTTTTCAAAAACATAATTTTCTTTTGATTCAATGTCTTTTAAGTTTTCTAAATTACCCGCATAGGTCAACTTATCAAGATTGATAATTCGATAATGAGGGTATTTTGTCACAAATAAACGAACCAAATGAGAACCGATAAATCCGGCTCCTCCTGTTATCAATATGTTTTTTTTCCAAGTCATTTTTATAAACTCCAGTATTCCAGATTCTTAATTTCTTCTTTATATATTCCTTTCACATCAACTAAAATTCCTTTATCATCCTTTAGTAGTTTTTGGAAATCATCTTCTTTCATCACTTTGTATTCATTATGATTTACAGCAACAATAATTGCATCATAATCATTCGTAGGAGCTTTAATTAGTTGAACACCATATTCTTTTTCCATTTCTTCAGAAGAAGCATAAGGATCGATAACATCTACCTCTACTTGAAATGATTTTAGTTCATTGATAATATCAATAACTTTTGAATTTCTGATATCACTAACATCTTCTTTAAAAGTTGCACCCATAATCAGCACTTTAGATTCTTGTAAGTGCTTTCCTTTTGCAAGTATTTTCTTGACTGTTTGTTTGGCAATGTAAAAGCCCATGGAATCATTTACATATCGACCGCTATTGATGACTCTGGCGTGATATCCTGCTTGTTTTGCTTTATGAGTCAAATAGTAAGGGTCAACTCCGATACAGTGTCCTCCAACAAGTCCGGGTTTAAAATTTAAAAAATTCCATTTTGTACCGGCGGCATCAAGTACATCATAAGTGTTAATACCTAATTTATTAAAAATAATAGATAGCTCATTGATGAGTGCAATATTAACATCTCGTTGTGTGTTTTCAATGATTTTGGCTGCTTCAGCTACCTTAATTGATGCTGCTTTATGAACACCTGCTTTGACAACAAGTTCATAAACTTTAGCTATTTCTTCCAGAGATTCTTCATCACATCCGGAAACTACTTTAACGACATTTTGTAGCGTATGTTCTTTATCTCCGGGGTTAATTCTTTCAGGAGAATACCCGACTTTAAATTCTTTCGGAAATTTTAATCCGGAAACCTCTTCCAGTACAGGGATACAATCTTCTTCTGTACATCCGGGGTAAACGGTTGATTCATAGACAACATAATCCCCCTCTTTGAGCACTTTTCCAACTGTTCTGCTGGCAGCAATGAGAGGGGTTAAATCCGGTAGATTTGCATCATCAATAGGAGTAGGGACTGCAATGATATAAAAATTAACATCTTTTAAATCTTCTAATTTAGAAGTAAAGACGATATCACAGTTTTCAAATGCCGAGCTATCTAATTCTTCGCTCGGATCAATTTTGTTCTGCATCATTTTGACACGTTTTTCATTGATGTCAAAACCAACGACTTTTATTTTTTTAGCAAACTCTAAAGCAATAGGTAATCCTACATATCCTAATCCAATAACTGCAAGTTTGGCTTCTTTATTGACCAGTTTATCATATATTTTTTTGCTCATCTCTTACTTTATATATTCGTTCAATAATTTCTACTACTTTTAATCCTTCCAGTGCATTTGTTGTTGCTGTTGTTCTACCTTTTAAAGTATCTACAACATTTTGTATAACATAATTATGATTTGCGGCAGAACCTTTGTAAGGTCCATAATCATTAGCAGGGTTAGAAGGTGGAAGTTTGGGCATTTCATAATCTTTGATATTGCAAACCTCAACTTCATTCATGTATTGTCCGCCTATTTTTACACTTCCTTTACTTCCGATAATTGTAATGGAGCTCTCTAAATTTTGATTCGCAACAGCCGTAGAGTAGTTAAGAGTACCCATTCCTCCATTTACAAAATCAAAAGAAACAAATCCTGAATCTTCAAAATCGGTGAGGTCTTTATGTGTAAAATCAGCGAATCTACCGGAGATGTTATCAATATCACCGAACAACCAATACATGATATCTATAAAATGAGAGAATTGTGTAAATAATGTTCCCCCATCTAAATCTTTAGTTCCTTTCCATCCACCTTTTTTGTAGTAACGTTCATCTCTGTTCCAATAACAATTTAGTTGAACCATAAAAATATCTCCTAAAATTCCATTTTCTACAACGGATTTAATCCATTTAGAAGGTGGTGAATATCTGTTTTGCATGACACAAAACACATGTTTGGACATTTGTAAAGATTTAAAGATGACCTTTTCACAATTATCTTTTGATAATCCCATTGGTTTTTCACAAACAACATGTTTTCCTGCTTGTAAGCCTTTAATACTTTGTTCGGCATGCAAGCCATTAGGTGTACAAATGTTCAACACATGGAAATCAATGTTAGCATTTAAAAGCTCTTCAATAGAAGAAAAGAACGGAACGTCAAAATTTTCAGCATTACATTCTTCTTTAGATCGAATATCCACCATAGCTACTAGCTCCGCTTCGTTGTTTCTACGGATCATTTCTGCATGACGTTTACCAATATGTCCTGCGCCTATGACTGCAAATTTTACTTTTTCTGTAATAGCCATTATAATTTTATTACTTTATTGTTTTCTAATTTGTATTGTTCTTTACTTTCAGGACAAATAGCCAGCCCGTTAGTATCGAATTCCAGTCGGTGACCGTATTCACTCATCCATCCGATTTGTCTGGCAGGATTTCCAACGACAAGGGCGTAGTCAGAAACCGTTTTTGTTACGACTGCTCCTGCACCAATAAAAGCATATCGTCCAATATCATGACCACAAACTATTGTTGCATTAGCTCCGATGGTTGCACCTTTTTTGACTACTGTTTTTAAATATTGTCCTCTTCGGTTGACGGCACTTCTAGGATTGATGACATTGGTAAAAACCATTGACGGACCGAGAAATACATCGTCTTCACAAATAACTCCCGTATAGATAGAAACGTTATTTTGGACTTTCACATTATTTCCCAAAACAACATCCGGAGATACAACTACATTTTGTCCGATATTGCAGTTTTCTCCAATGATACATTTGGGCATGATATGGGAAAAATGCCATATTTTAGTATTGTTGCCAATTATGCATCCTTCGTCAATTACAGCGGTTTCATGTGCAAAATAACTCATTATCGAATAATATATTTTTCAAAATTATTATGAGAAGAAGTTCGTAGTTCTTCTTTAGGTAAGTTGCGAAAATAATCATAAGTTCGCTTTAACCCTTCTTTTCGGTCAATTTTTGGAGACCATTTTAATATTTCTTTCGCTTTAGATATATCGGGTTTTCTTTGTTTAGGGTCATTTACGGGTAAATCTTTAAATGTAATTTTTTGTTTTGTTCCCGTGAGTTCAATAATTTCTTTAGCAAAATCCAAGATACTTATTTCATCAGGGTTACCAATATTTACGGGATAAGGATAATCACTCATCAATAAGCGATATATCCCTTCAATTAAGTCGTCTACATAACAAAAAGATCGCGTTTGTGAGCCATCTCCAAATACCGTTATATCTTCTCCTCTCAGTGCTTGACCGATAAAGGCAGGTAGTGCTCTCCCATCGTTTAATCTCATTTTTGGCCCGTAAGTATTGAAAATGCGAACGATTCTTGTTTCTACTCCGTGAAATCGATGATACGCCATGGTTATCGCTTCCTGAAAACGTTTAGCTTCGTCATAAACACCTCTTGGTCCCACAGGGTTTACATTTCCCCAATATTCTTCTGTTTGAGGATGAACTAGCGGGTCTCCATAAACTTCGGAAGTAGAAGCAATTAAGATTCGAGCATTTTTGCTTTTTGCCAAACCAAGACAATTGTGGATACCCAACGAACCTACTTTTAAAGTCTGAATAGGTATCTTTAAGTAGTCAATAGGACTAGCGGGAGAAGCAAAATGCAGGATATAGTCAAGTTTATCCGGGACATGAATGAATTTTGTAATGTCGTGATGGTAAAATTCGAAATTCTCGAGGCTAAAAAAGTCTTCAATATTTTTTAATGAACCGGTAATGAGATTATCCATTCCAATAACATGATAATCTTTCTTTAAGAAAAATTCACAAAGATGAGAACCTAAGAAACCGGCTGCTCCTGTAATTAATATCCGTTTTTTTTCTTCCATTAATTTAGAATTGTTTTTCGTCCGATGGAATTATAATAAAAACCTTGTCCTTCCATATCTTTTAAGTCATAGATGTTTCGACCATCAAAAATAACGGGGTTAGCAAGCTTTTCTTTCATTTTGTTGAAGTCAGGATTTCTAAAAACATTCCATTCTGTAGCAATAAAAAGTGCATCAGCATTATTTAATGCTTCATATTGATTGTCAAAGTATTCTATTTTATCATTAAGTAAAGTTTTTACATTTTCAGTGGCTTCGGGATCATAAACCTGTATTTTTACTTCTTGAGTAAGTAAAGCATGAATCATATCTAAGGAGGAGGCTTCTCTAATGTCATCGGTATCAGGTTTAAATGAAAGCCCCCAAATAGCGATGGTTTTATTACTTAAATCTCCAAAATAATTCTTTGCTTTTTCAACAAGTTTTATTTTTTGTTTTTGATTGACAGATAGAACACTTTTGATGATTTCAAAACTATAATTTTCTTTCTCACCACTTTTCACTAAAGCATTTACGTCTTTAGGGAAACAACTGCCTCCAAATCCGATTCCTGGATATAAAAAGCGAGACCCTATTCTTGGGTCTGTTCCAACACCATGTCTTACGCTATCTACATTCGCACCCACACATTCGCAAAAATTTGCGATTTCATTCATGAAAGTAATTTTGGTTGCCAAGAAAGCATTTGCTGCATATTTGGTGAGTTCAGCAGATTTTTCATCCATTAAAATAAGAGGTGCACCGTTTCGAATGAAAGGTTGATATAATTCTTTCATTATTTCAGCAGCTTTTTCATCTGACGTACCAATAACAATACGATCAGGATTTAAAAAGTCATCAATGGCAAAGCCTTCTCGTAAGAACTCAGGATTTGATACTACAGAAAAAGGAACATTAGCATTTTCTTTTATAGTAGCACTTACCCTTTCAGCAGTACCTACAGGTACAGTAGATTTATTAACAATAACTTTGTATTCTGATAAGATACGGCCTATTTTTTGAGCAACATCTAACACTCTGCTTAAATCGGCAGAGCCATCTTCACCTTGTGGAGTAGGTAAAGCTAAAAAAATGATTTCGGCAAATTGAACAGCTTTTTCTAAATCTGTAGTGAAGTCAATTCGTTTAGCTTGAATATTTCTTTCAAATACGGTATCCAAATGAGGCTCATAAATAGGAACGATCCCTTTTTTCATTTGTTCTACCTTTTCCTTGTCAATATCTACACAAAGCACTTGATTACCTGTTTCGGCAAAACATGTACCTGTAACTAATCCTACGTATCCTGTTCCTATGACTGTTACCTTTTTCATTTATCGATAAATTCAGTAATATTTTTACAAATAAATTCTAATTGCTCTTCTTCCATTTCCGTATGAATAGGCAATGATAATACACGTTTTGTCAGCCAGTCTGTTACCGGTAACTCTGTTGCTTCACTACCGAAAGCACTAAACATTTTTTGTTTATGTGCAGGGACAGGGTAATAAATCATGGAAGGGATACCTTTCTCTGCGAGGTGTTTATTTAAAGCGTCTCTGTCAATTCCATCTAAAATCAACGTGTATTGATGAAAAACGTGTCGAGAATAACTGTTTCTAAAAGGTGTGATTACATTTTTATATTTTTCAAAAAAAGCATCATAGTAATCAGCAACTTTTCTTCTCGATTCAATGTATTGATCTAATTTTTTAAGCTTGATTCTTAATACAGCAGCTTGAATACTGTCTAATCGGGAATTACATCCAACTAAATCATGATAATATCTTTTGCTTTGACCGTGATTAACAATTTTTCGAATGGTGTCAGCTAATTCATCATTATTGGTAAAAATAGCTCCTCCATCTCCATAACATCCTAAATTTTTAGAAGGGAAAAAAGAGGTGCATCCGATATCTCCCAATGTACCTGTTTTTTTATGACCATTTTCTGTGTAGTAGTCACTACCAATCGCTTGTGCATTGTCTTCTATAACATACAAGTTATTATCTTTTGCAATACGAAGTATTTTTTCCATATTCGCTGCTTGTCCATACAAGTGAACAGGAACAATTGCTTTTGTTTTTTCGGTAATTGCTTCTTCAATTTTTTTCGGGTCGATACAAAAAGTATCTTTTTCAACATCAACAAACACAGGTTTTAAACCAAGTAATGCGATAACCTCTGTTGTTGCGATAAATGTAAACGATGGGGTAATGACTTCATCACCGGGTTTTAAACCTAATGACATTAGGGAAACTTGAAGAGCATCCGTGCCATTTGCACAAGGTATAACATGTTTTACATTTAAGTATTTTTCTAAATCCTGTTGGAAGGATTTTACTTCGGGTCCATTAATGAATTGTGCTGTTTCCAGAACATTTTGGATAGCATGATTCACTTCATTTTTTATCTCTTGATATTGTGACACGAGGTCAACCATTTGAATTTTTTTCATTCGTTTGAATTTATGCTAAAATAATAAGCTGTAAAGATACGAGTTTTGAATATAAAAAGCCTGAAAAGATAAGATATTTGTATTTTTGTGACTTACGAAAAAAAAGACAATGAAAGGAGAATGGTTTGAGTCATGGTTTGATTCACCTTATTATCATCAACTGTATCAACACCGAGATGAAAAGGAGGCTAAGATGTTTATTAATAATTTAATTGAAAAGATAGGGTTAAATAAAGGAGGAAAGGTGTTGGATTTAGCTTGTGGCAAAGGTCGTCATTCTATATCGTTGAATGATTTAGGGATGGATGTTTTGGGAGTTGATTTATCAAAAAACAGTATAGAAAAAGCGAAAGAATTTGAAAATGAAAAATTACGTTTTCAGGTGCATGATATGCGGGAAGTTATTCAAGGCGAAAAATTTGATGCGATATTAAATTTATTTACGAGTTTTGGATACTTTGACAATGAAGAAGATAGTTTAAAGGTGTTAAAATCAATACATTCCATGCTAAAAGATGATGGAGTAGTAGTGATTGATTTTTTGAATGCTAAAAAGGTAATTGAAAATCTTGTTTCTGAGGAAAAGGTAATTCGAGAAGGAATTTGTTTTTATATCAGAAGATGGCATAATGATAATCATGTTTTCAAAGAGATACGTTTTACCGATGAAGGTAAAGAATATTGTTTTATAGAAAGAGTTCAATTGTTGAAAAAGGAAAATTTTGAAAAACTCTTCAAAGAATCAAGACTTGAGATTTTAGATTTTTTCGGAGATTATAATTTGATGTCTTTTGATGAAAAGAAATCAGATCGTTTGATCATCATAGGTAAAAAGAAATAATGGAAGAAATTTTAATACATTTTTCACTGATTATTGCTGTTGTTTTGGGCGGGGTGTCAGTAGTGTTTTTTCATCAGACAGGAAAAGCAAAGGAAACAAAATTAATGTTAGCGTTTAGTGGTGGGTTTTTACTTTCAATGGCATTTATTCATTTTATTCCGGAACTTTATGCTACAAAAGCAAATCAGATAGGACTTTTTATTTTGTTAGGATTTTTAATTCAATTGATATTAGAGTTTTTTTCCGGAGGAATAGAGCATGGGCATGCGCATGTTCATGAAAAAGGGATTGTGCCGATTTCGTTATTGATTGCATTGAGTATTCATGCTTTTTTAGAAGGGGTTCCGATTGGAGGACAATTGGCCGGAGTAGAAATAGCTACAAATCATCATCATGAAAGCAGTAATGGTTTGTTCTTAGGTGTATTATTGCATCGAATCCCGGTAGCTATTGCTTTAATGACATTATTAATCTCTTCAGAAATAGGGAGTAAAAAATCATGGATT
This sequence comes from Crocinitomicaceae bacterium, assembly GCA_027084145.1. GTDB lineage: Bacteria > Bacteroidota > Bacteroidia > Flavobacteriales_D > Crocinitomicaceae > UBA4466. The sequence goes on from JALWLM010000330.1 coordinate 12,116, forward strand.
ATTTTAGGACTTTTTTCCATGACGACATCAATTGGCATTTTGTTAGGGAAAATCATTTCTTTTGAAGATTTTTTGTCAATGAATTACCTATTAGCTATCGTTGTGGGAATGTTTCTTCACATATCAACGACTATTATTTTTGAAACCAGTGAAGGGCATAAATTTAACTTTGTTAAACTCATGATGATTTTATCAGGTTGTATATTAACTTTTCTTATTCACTAAGTTAAAGCCAAGGTAATATTTCAGGAAATTGAGAAAGCCGCTTTATGATATAAGGATGGGTGTTGAAATCATACTTTCCTTTTGGGTCAAATAATACTCCTTTAATACCGATATTTTCAGCACCTCCTACGTCAACACGCAAGTCGTCTCCAATCATAACAGAGTTAGTTGCTGTTGTATTGGCTCTACTCATAGCTTCTAGGAAAATATCCGGATGAGGTTTGTTGTGGCCTACGTCTTCGGAACATAAAATAACATCAAAAAAATCAATGATTTTACTATTTTCAAGTTTAATGAATTGTACTTCTTTAAAACCATTGGTGATGATATGCAAGTGATAGCCCTGTTCCTTTAATAATTGTAGTGTTGGAATTGTTCCCGGAAATAATTGTGTTTGGTAAGGAGAGGTTTCAACATATCGTTGAGCCAGTTTTTCGGCTAATTTCTGGTCGTTTAGACCGAATTTATTTAAAGTATCGGCAAATCGTTGAACTCTTAATCTTTCTTTTGTTATTTTCTTTTTACCATAAAGATTCCATAGTTCTCCATTTATTTTCTTGTAAGCAGTATGAAATTTACGAAAAGAAGGAATGTGATTACTTAGTTCTAGTTCTTTGAAAAGATTTTCAAGGGCTTTTTTTGAATTTGCTTCGAAATCCCAAAGTGTATGATCTAAATCAAAGAATATATGTTTCATTTTATAATATGATAGCTGATAAGTGTTGTAATCATCCCGTTAAATAGCATCCCCAATACAATAATAAGAAATGTGTTTTTCCTTTTTCGAAAGAATTTAGCGGTAATTATACTCCCAAGAGGAACTGAGAGAAAGAAAGGAGCCCACATTGCAAAAATGAATTGTCCAACTGCTATTTTAGTTTTTACAATAGTTTTATTGGTTTTTGTAAATTGTTTTTTAGGAATATATTC
>JALWLM010000331.1 GCA_027084145.1 Crocinitomicaceae bacterium
GGTTTCAGATGTACATGATAAAAAGCTATTTTTAATTGATGCTTACGCACTAATTTTTAGAGCATTTTTTGCTTTTTCCAAAAACCCGAGAATCAACTCAAAAGGACAAAACACTTCGGCTGCTTTTGGGTTTGCGAATACTTTAATTGATCTGATTAAAAAAGAAAAACCGACACATATTGCTGTTGTATTTGATCCTCCGGGAGGCTCTACTGTCAGAAAAGAAGATTATGCCGAATATAAAGCCAATAGAGATGAAACACCGGAGGGGATCTTAACCATGATTGAACCGATAAAAAAAATCATCAAAGCATTTAATATTCCAATCATTGAAGTACCCGGATATGAGGCTGATGATGTTATCGGTACTTTGGCTAAAAAGGCAAAAAAGAAAGGTTTTTTTACTTATATGGTTACACCGGACAAGGATTTCGGTCAGCTGGTAGAAGAAGGAATTGTGATGTACAAACCTCCACGCGGAGGGGGAAGTGCAGAGATTTTAGGTGAAAAAGAAATTTTAGAAAAATTTGATGTTGATAACGTTCATCAAGTTATTGACGTTTTGGGACTTCAAGGAGATGCTTCGGATAATATTCCGGGAATACCGGGAATTGGACCTAAGACGGCCTCTAAACTTCTAAAACAATTTGGCTCGTTAGAGAACATATTGAAAAATACCGATCAACTGAAAGGGAAACAACGGGAAAACCTTGAAAACTTTGCAGAACAGGGATTGATGTCTAAAAAATTAGCAACAATCATCACGGATGTAGATATTGATTTCGATGAAGAGGATTTAAAAATGGGGGACCCTAACCCTGAAAAAATCAAAGAAATATTTACAGAGCTGGAATTTAGAAATTTGGCTAAACGCGTTCTCGGGGAAGAAATTGTTGTTTCCAATACCGCTTCTTCCGCTACAAATCAAAAAGGAAACCCGATGCAAATGGATTTATTCGGGTCACAAAGTTTGGTAGAGAATCGAACACCGGAAGAAACCTCGGGATACAAAACCATTGCGACGGAAAAACCTAAATATCATCTGGTAACACTACCGGAAGAAAGAAAAGAATTGCTTGATTTATTGTTGCAACAAAAAAGCGTTTGTTTTGATACGGAAACGGATTCTTTAAATAGTTTAGAAGCTAATTTAGTCGGTATTTCCTTTTCCTTTCATCCAAAAGAGGCGTATTATGTTCCCGTACCGTCTAATTTTGATGAGGCAAAAACAATCATACAATCATTTAAACCTTTCTTTGAGAATAAGGATATTGAAAAAACAGCTCACAATATCAAATATGACTTAAAAGTCCTAAACCGTTATAACATTTCTGTTCAAGGACCGCTATTCGACACGATGATTGCGCATTACCTCATCCAAACAGATGCTTCCCATGGAATGGACAGACTTGCTGAAGAGTATCTCAACTACAAAACGATTTCAATTGAAACTTTAATCGGGAAAAAAGGAAAAAATCAAAAAAGCATGGCTTCTCTAACTCCTGAGGAGGTCGTGGAATATGCTTGTGAGGATGCCGACATTACATTCCAACTCAAAGAGATTTTTAAAAAAGAAATTGGGAAATATGATTTTCTCAAAAACCTATTCTATCATTTGGAAATGCCTTTGGTTAGAGTCCTTCAAGGCATGGAACAAGAAGGAATCAAGATTGATATTGAACATTTACGTCATTTTTCAGAAGAACTTGGACAAGAACTTTTGTCATTAGAGGAGAAAATACAAAAAGAAGCGGGAATCGAATTTAATATTGATTCACCCAGACAACTTGGAGAAGTGTTATTTGACCGTTTACAAATTACGACGAAGGCCAAAAAGACAAAATCAGGACAATACGCCACAGGAGAGGATATCTTACAAAAGCTGAAAGATAAACATCGTATTATACCTATGATTTTGGAGTATCGTCAATTGCGAAAATTGAAGAATACTTATGTAGATACACTTCCCGAATTGGTCAATAAAAAAACAGGAAGGATACATACGACATTTATGCAAACCGTAACCGCCACGGGGCGATTAAGTTCGAACCATCCCAATTTGCAAAACATCCCTATTCGAACAGAAAAAGGTCGTGAAATTCGAAAAGCATTTATTGCCCGTAATGACGACTTTTTGCTTATGGCTGCCGACTATTCTCAAATTGAACTTCGAATTATCGCCGCATTAAGTGAAGATAAGAACATGATTGAAGCTTTTAAAAACGGAGAAGATATTCACCAATCAACCGCTTCAAAAATTTATAACGTCCCTGCGAATGAAGTAACCAGAGAGCAGCGAAGTGCTGCTAAGGCCGTCAATTTCGGAATTATTTACGGTCAATCTGCTTTTGGATTAGCTCAAAGCTTGGGCATTTCCAGAAAAGAAGCCAAACAAATTATTGACAGCTATTTTGAACAATACCCGACCATTAAATCCTACATGGATAAAATGATTCAATTCGCTCGTGAAAACGGTTATGTGGAAACCATTATGAAAAGAAGAAGATATTTACCGGACATCAATTCCAATAATGCCGTAGTTCGCGGATTTGCAGAACGGAATGCCATCAATTCACCCATTCAGGGCTCTGCGGCTGACATCATTAAACTTGCCATGGTGAACATCTATGATGAGATGACTGCTCAAAATTTAAAATCCAAATTGCTTTTACAAGTACATGATGAATTGGTCTTTGATGTTCATAAAGATGAACAAGAACTTTTACAAAAACTTGTGCAAGACAAAATGGAATCTGCCGTTGAAATAGCCGTTCCGCTAAGAGTCGATATTCAAGTGGCAAAAAATTGGTTGGATGCACATTAGTCCTATTTCATGGAGCATTATATTACAAATGAAATATCAGAAGCGGTCGAAACGATTATTCATCAAACGAACCGTTCTGTTTTTTTAACCGGAAAAGCAGGCACGGGAAAAACAACACTTCTCAAAAAAATTGTTCAAAGCACTTATAAGCAAACTGTTATTGTTGCTCCCACGGGAATTGCCGCCCTTAATGCGGGAGGAGTAACCATTCATTCTTTTTTCCAACTTCCGTTTAATGGTTTCCTTCCTGATTTTGATGCCGAAGTTTTTTCCCATAGTGTCAAATTAGAGGATAAAAATTCATTGATTCGGCATTTTAAGATGAATGCGGCAAGACGAAATGTCATTCGAGGAATAGAACTTCTCATTATTGATGAGGTTAGTATACTTCGGGCGGATTTATTGGATGCGATTGATTGGGTGATGCG
>JALWLM010000332.1 GCA_027084145.1 Crocinitomicaceae bacterium
AAAAATTGCACATGGTAAAGAGAATATTAATAGCCTTAAAATGGCTGAACCTACAGGAATTATGTGTCCAAAATGTGGAAATGAATTACTTAAAAGAAAGGGGCGTTATGGTGAGTTTATTGCTTGTGGGAATTTTCCTAAATGTAAATATACTACTGATTTAGAGGGGAATGCACCACCCGAACCTGAAAAAACAGACCGTCCATGTGAAAAATGTGGGGAGATGATGGTCATTAAAGATAGCCGTCGTGGTAAGTTTTATGCTTGTTCTGCTTATCCAAAATGTAAAAATGCACAGCCTTTAATTCCTCCTAGAGAATTAGAAGTTCCCTGTCCTAAGTGTGGTTCTAAATTACATGAAAAAGAGGGAAAACGTGGGAAGTTTTATGGTTGTTCAAACTATCCTAAATGTCGTTTCATCTCAAATGGTGAACCTCAAGAGCGTAAGTGTCCAGAGTGTGAAAGCATGGTAGTACATAAAGTACTAAAAACGGGTGAAGTTTACGACTGTATAGACAAGAAATGTAAATGGAGCGAAGCTGTTCCTACAGATAAACAAAAAGGTTTACCTGAACCAAAAGAAGAAGCAAAAGAAACTAAAGATGAGCAAAAAGCTTAAAATCGGAATTCTCTCCGATTCCCATACCAAAACGAAACTGCATAAAGAAGCCATAGAGCATCTCTGCTCTTTGGGTGCAGAATATCTTCTTCATGCAGGAGATATCATCTTAGAAGAGCATTTACAAATGCTTGTAGAGACAGGTTTACCTTATGCTTGTGTTTATGGTAATAATGATACAGCCCTTATTGCATTGCATGGTAAATATAATATCTTTCAAGAACCTCATTACTTTAAAATAGAAGATTTAAAAATCAAGATGATGCACATGCCTTATTATATGTCAGCTGATGCAGACTTAATTGTCTCAGGACATACCCATATGTTTGAAGCATCTCTTGTCAACAATAAATTATTTATTAATCCAGGGGAAGTGTGTGCAAGGGAAAAACCTCTTAGTGAATGTGCCTTAGTGATAGTGAAAGATGATTTTTTTGAAGTGACACATTACTTTAGAGAACTTAGTCAAAATGCGTGGACTAAGCGAGAGATTGAACTTTAAGTCTTATACGACTATTTTGTAATGTTCATTGCATACATTGGTTCAGCGAGTATTCTATCATTTCTTTTCATGTAGGAACTTACCAATGATTTCATCATAGAATTTTTCTTGTATCTTGTGTACGATTGTTTATAACGTTCATTCAATACCGTTAGATGTGAAGAGAGCTTCTTAAGTGTTGAATAAGCGTCTTTTTTATACATTTTATTGTTGATAGCTGAATCTAAAATACCTTTTTCTTGCGACCAAAGTAGTTGGATTGTATTTATTTTATTTTTAAGAAATACAAGTTAATACAATCCCGAGACGACAAAATATCATTAGCATTTGACTTACATTCGGATCCTATGGAGAAAATGCCACTAAAAGACGACAGAATTGCCAAAAGACTCGAACAACTTTTTAATGAGATGTATAAAAAAGACGAGCTTCAAAGGATATCAAATATTTTAAGAAGAAGGAAGATGAGGATAAACTAAAAAAGATTCAGTTATATCATATCATCAAGTATATCTAATAACTCGCTATCACGGTTTTCTCTTGAGAATATCTCGACAAGAGAGTTAATATACTCAAAATCTTTCTCCCACCATTCACTTTTAAGAAGTCTTTTTATTATTTCCTGGGAAAACCTATACCTAATTACCCTTGCCGGAACTCCCACAACAATAGAGTAAGGAGGAACATCATGCGTAACAATTGTTCCAGCGCCAATGATAGCTCCAGTACCTATTTTAACTCCTCTAAGAACCACCACATTTGTGCCGATCCATACATCATGTCCAATTTCACACATCTTGTCATATTCATCATGATGAATAAGAGTACTATCTCGTAAAATTTTCCACTTGGCAGTATATACAAATGGGTGAGTGCTAAGAGAATCCATCTTATGCTCAGGAGGCCCTATTGTGACATTCCATGAAATTGAAGAAAATTTTCCAATCTTGCACTTTCTAACATCAGAATTCGGGCCGATATATGAGTAATCTCCTATTTCGGAAGCCCATATCCTAGAAAAATCTCCAACACTTGTACGGACACCCAAAACTGAATCTTTAATTGAAGCAAATCTACCCACATGGGAATAATCCCCTAACGAAGAATTAAATATAGTTGAGAACATTTCAATTCTAACTTTATGTCCTAAATTAGAGTCCTTGATCATAACACCCACACCAATGGAAGATCGGGAGGATATGTACTCCTTAATAGACCTGAACAAGGATGAAATCACTCTATAATAATAAATAAATTGATCTTTCATGAACCCACACATCCATAGTTTGTTTTCTAATATAATGAGCTTTGATATTAGCATAAAAACCTTTCCAAATAATATATTCAAGGTAAATATTAGGATGCGTCAAAAGGCAATACCTAATATTTCATATTATTCAACACATTTTTATACATTTTTAAGAGTTCTCTAGCAATAATCCTATTATCAAATTTTGACCTCCATCTAAGGGAATTCTCAGACAGAATTTTCATCAAATTTTTATTTTCTTTTAGCAGAAGAATAGCATTCGCCAAGGCTTGGGGATTGTTTGAAGGAATCAAAATTGCATCTTTCATATTATCTAATATCTTAGAGGTATATCCAGCAGAAGTAACTATTGAGGGTACTCCCATGCAAAACGCCTCTTGAAGCGTGGTAGACCATATATTCTCTACTGGAGATAGCGCAACAAAAATATCAGCCATAGCATACCATACCTCAGTGTCAGAGCGGCTACCTATAATGTACAGGTTATCCAATCCATGCCTACGTTTAAGCTCCAGACACTCTTTTCTAAGCTGTCCATCTCCAACCATCACAAAGGCTATGTCCTTATGTTCCTTCAATATCCTAGCGGCCCTAACAAATGTTAGGGGATCCTTATCCCAACTAATCCTTGCCAAAAATAAAACTACAAATTTACCATCTATTCCCAGAGATTTCCTAAGATCCCCGGCTTTTTTTTGAAGAATAGAAGAAAATGGATTAAATTTCTCTAAGGAGATACCTTTGTACAAAAACATAATCTTAGATTTATAGTTCGGATACGAACTAGTAATTAAATCAAATAACTCTTCATGGTGTGTTAAAATCAAATCGGCAGATTCTATTACATACTCTAGCTT
>JALWLM010000333.1 GCA_027084145.1 Crocinitomicaceae bacterium
GAGTACTTCCTCTCTGATAAAATTTTCTTTCTTTTTATTTAATACTTTTAATCGTTGCTCAATTTCTTTTGTCCATCGATTGGCAAGTTTGTCTAATTTTTCTTTAGCTTCTTGATATTCAGGTATGTTTTCCAATATAAAGTCTGAATCAATATACGCATACCTTTGGGTGTAGGCAAAACCTGTGCCAATAGTTATTAAAAAGGTGAGTAATAAAAATCGTTTCATCATTTTATTCTGTTTAATTATTTTATAATTCTCCCAAATTCATACCAATTGTGAAACTAAGTTTCGGATAGAATCCTTTTTGATCAATACTTTGGTCGGAAGCTCCGCCAAAACCACTTGACCAAGGATCTAATTTATCCAGTCCGAGACCATAATCCAGTCCGAGCATTCCAAACATAGGTAAGAATATTCTAATTCCAACCCCAACAGAACGTTTTACATTAAAAGGATTAAATCTAGCAACATCAGGATAGCTATTTCCTGCTTCTGCAAATACAAGTCCGTAAAATGTTGCGGCTGGATTTAGTGATAATGGGTATCGAAGTTCAAGAGTGTATTTTGTAATGAAAGGATCTCCTCCTGAAGAACTTAGTCCTCCACTACCATCTTCATATCCTCGAAGAGCAATAATTTCTTGACCTCCGATTTGATTTACTCCTGTAAGTCCACTTCCTCCCAAATAAAACCGGTCAAATGGGGTTACACCTTTTGATTTTGTATAAGCTCCTATAAAACCAAAACCGAATTTCGGTACAAGGACCAGTTTTTTATCCGGACTTAAAGGGAAAAACCATTCACCCGTAATTTTAAATTTATAATACTCAAGGTATTTATACCTCTCTTGCTCACTTAATGATGAATAATCATTAATACCATCAAAGTATGAGTAAGGGAATGTTGCTTTTGCCGAGAATTTTAAATTTGAACCACTTTGAGGATATATAGGGGCACTTTGAGAATTACGCTGTAAAAGATATTTAAAAGAGATATCATTGGCATAACCCTCTTGAAAAATAAAGTTTGCATATTGGTTAACGTCATAATATTTATAACTTAATTCATAATATGCTTGAAACCAATCATCCGGCCATTTCTTTCTTCGACCAAGTCCAATACCTATTCCGGTGATACCGATTCCACGATAATTTTCATTGCTAGGGAAGTAGCCATTGCTTAAAGCGGTGTGGTTGATCCATGTGGAAAGAGAGTTTGGTTTTTTACCTCCCAGCCATGGTTCTGTAAAAGAGAAAGTGTATCCTTGATAATAGCGTCCATTAGTTTGAGCACGGATGGTTAATCGTTGACCGTCTCCTGCAGGTAAAGGTGTCCAAGCTCCTTTTTTAAACATATTTTGGATACTAAAATTATTAAAAGAAAGCCCTAATGTTCCAATGATTGTTCCTCGTCCATTTGCCCCTGCACCTCCATATCCTCCCGAAAGTTCAATTTGGTCGGAAGATTTTTCTTCGACCACATATTCAATATCAACCGTTCCGTCTTGTGGATTGGGAATGGGGTTTATTTGAAAGGCTTGCTCGTTAAAGTAACCTAGTTGAGCCAATTCCCGTTGTGTACGAATGATGTCGTTTCGATTAAATAAATCTCCGGGTTTTGTTCGTATTTCTCTTCGAATGACATGCTCATTTGTTTTGGTGTTTCCTTTGATGATGACTTTACGAACACGGGCTTCTTTCCCTTCGATAATTCTCATTTGATAATGGATATAATTGCCATCTACTCTTTCTACGGGAATCACTTGGAAGAAAAGATGACCTCTGTCCATATATAGTGAAGAAATATCTCTTCCATCAGGACTCATTTCCAAGCGTTGCTTTAGAAGTTCTTGATTGTAAATATCACCTTTTTTAATTCCTAATACGGTATCAAGAAAAGAAGAGCGGAATTTACTGTTCCCCATCCATTCAATATCACCAAAATAATAAACCTCTCCTTGATTAATAGTGATATCAATAACAAGGTTTTTTTCGTCTAGAAAATAAACAGAGTCTTTAATGATTGTTGCATCTCGATATCCTTTGGATCTGTATTTATTAATGATTGCTTTTTTATCTCTTTTATATGCCGTTTGATTATATTTTGAGCGTTTAAAGATTCTCCAAAACTTTTTTTCTTTGGTGTCTTTCATTGCCCGTCTTAATTTCCAATCTTTGATGGCTTCATTACCGTAAATATTGATTTCTTTGATTTTTACTTTTGGACCTTTATCTATTCTAATGACAAAAATCTCAGAGTTATTCATAAGCGCATCTTTCTCTCTTTTGATTTTTACATTCACCGAATAGTATCCTTTTTCTTTGAAATAACCTTTAATTCTATTGATTGTAGCAAAAACAAGATTTTCTGTAATGGTTCTTCCTGAAAAAAGATGGATTTCTTCTCTGATTTTATCGGCCTCTCTTCGATTAATTCCGATAAATTTAAAACGGGATAATTTGGGGAGAGCTTTTACTTTGATGACAAGATAGATGACACCGGCAATTTCTTTTTCCGCAAGAATCTGAACATCAGAGAATAACCCTTCATCCCAAAGGTTTTTGATTGCTTTTGTTATTTTTTCTCCCGGAATTTTTATTTCTTCTCCTTGTTTTAATCCGGAAATAAGTTTGATTGCATTATGGTCATAATTTTCTGCTCCTTCAACTCTTATAGGACCTATTTCATAAGTTTTAGGGTTTTGATAGCTAATATCAACTTTTCCCAAACTTATTTGTCCATAAATATTGGTGGTTGAACATGTTAATAATAACACAAAGATGAATAAGTGATATTTTAATTGTATTTTTTTCATTTGTTGTTTTCTTGAAGTTGTTTGGACGTTTTTCCAAATCTTCTTTCTCTTTTTTGGTAATCTAAAATTGCTTTAAAGAAGTGTTCTTGTTTAAAATCAGGCCAAAGGATATCAGTGAAATACAATTCGGTATAAGCCAATTCCCAAAGTAAAAAATTACTGATTCTATATTCTCCACTTGTGCGAATCATTAATTCAGGGTCAGGTATTCCTTTTGTCGATAGATAATCAGAGACGATAGTTGTATCAATGTCTTCAATATCAATTCCCTTGTTTTTTATTTTTTGTCCGATTTTTTTTATTGCATTTTGAATATCCCACCGTCCACTATAATTTAATGCTAATACGAGATGAATTCCTGTATTTTTTTTTGTCTTTTCATAAGCGTCCTTCATTGCTTGCTCACAATTTCCCGGAAGACTTTTTA
>JALWLM010000334.1 GCA_027084145.1 Crocinitomicaceae bacterium
TTGTAAATGCGTAATTGTAATTCCCAAGAAAAAGATGATCAATATGTTAAATAAAAGGCTTTGATTGATTCTTTCCGGATTATCAGAATAAACAGCAAATAACAACAGAGAACAATATCCTCCCCATCCTATAATTTGTAAGGGCCAATAAAAACGGATTAATTTCATAAATTAAATGAAAACAAATATATAAGTTTAGGAACAATTATTGAATAAGAAAAATATATGCGGAAAATATTTTTTATATCTCTATTCTTTTTTTTCATCTTACCCCTACTACACTCTCAAAGTTATTTAGAGAAACATTTTGGAGCAACTATCAATCTTCGTTTAAACTTCGGAACACATATCAATAGTTTAGGGTTAGGTGTTTCAGGATATTGGCAGGATTTTTTTGTTCAAAGTAATATTCAATCTAACATTTCTTTTCGATTAAATGACTTAGGTAAAAGAAAACATTTTTGGGAATGGAGAAATGCTTTCGGTTTACTCCTTTTAGGAGGAAAAAAAGACGCTCCAATTGATTTTCAACTAGAAGGATTAAATCATCAAACAAAATTTAGATACGGTATAGGATATAATTATATCATTTATACCGATAATATGGGTACAAGTCAGCATTCCGGTAGTTTTGGTGTGCATATCAATCAGATTTCAGTTTATCATGAAAATGATATTTTCGCTGGAAGAGTAAGAGATCGTTTTAGAACAGCTCATTTTCATGTTTCTTTTAGAGATTCTTTATATAAAGTAGGTATAGGAATAAGATTATGGACAGGAGAAACCAGAAATGCTCCATTCACTTATCGAAATATAGGTAAAATGAAAGCAGGGTTTAAAATTTTAGAAGAGCTTCCCTATGGGAAAACAAGTCATGGGATATTATATGCATCAGGAGTATATCATCTCCCCTATTCTCAAAATGCTTTTGTGAAAGTAGGAATAGATAGTGAAGAGATTAGACATTTTATTCAGAATAGGTTTATTCATGATTTGATTTTTTTACCTGATAAATTCCCGCGTCATTCTAGTCACTATCCTCGACTGGATAAAAACGGCTGTGCCACTTTTAATAAAAAAGAAAGAAGGAAAGACCGATTCTATTTTCAAATTGGAACAGGTGAAAACCGCTTTGAATAAAATAGAGTTTTTTTTATTAAAATAAGCATGCTATTATGTGTTGTTTCCAAATTATCTTGATAACTTTGCATCCCGTATATTTTACGGTATCATTATGTCAAATTCTACGAAATACATTTTTGTCACGGGAGGAGTTGCTTCTTCATTAGGTAAAGGAATTATCTCTGCTTCATTAGCAAAATTATTACAAGCAAGAGGATATTCAGTTACTATTCAAAAATTAGATCCATATATAAATATTGATCCGGGAACACTTAATCCTTATGAACACGGAGAATGTTTTGTCACGGATGATGGTGCAGAAACAGATTTAGATCTGGGACACTACGAACGCTTTTTAAATGTACCAACATCACAAGCCAATAACGTTACAACCGGTCGGATTTATCAGTCTGTTATTGAAAAAGAAAGGCGAGGAGATTTTCTAGGAAAAACGGTTCAAGTCATACCTCACATTACAGATGAGATTAAAGAACGTATCCAACTTTTGGGAAAGGACGGAAAATATGATATTGTCATAACTGAAATTGGAGGAACGGTTGGAGATATAGAATCTCTTCCTTATGTAGAAGCAGTAAGACAAATGTTATGGGAGTTTGAAAATGATTGTATCGTCGTTCATTTAACACTTGTTCCTTATCTGTCGGCTGCAGGAGAATTAAAGACAAAACCGACACAACATTCTGTAAAACAATTGTTAGAACTAGGTGTACAACCGGATGTGTTGTGTTGCAGAACAGAGCATCCTTTAGAATTAGGATTACGTAAAAAAATTGCAAAATTCTGTAATGTTAATTTAAATGCGGTTATTGAAGCTAGAGACGCTGAAACGATTTATGATGTTCCTCTTTTGATGCAAAAAGAAGAATTAGATAAAGTAGTTCTTGATAAATTAAATTTTTCGACAAAATCAAAACCAAATCTTGATCAATGGAATAAGTTCTTAGAAAATTTAAAAAATCCTACTTCAGAAGTTACAATTGCATTGGTCGGGAAATATGTAGAATTAAAGGATTCTTATAAGTCGATATCTGAAGCTTTTATTCATGCGGGGGCAGTTAATAGAACAAAGGTGAATATCAAATGGGTTCACTCAGAAAAAATCACTTCTGAAAATGTTGAAGAAATATTAGGTGAAATTGATGGTGTTTTAGTTGCTCCGGGGTTCGGTTCAAGAGGGATTTCAGGAAAAATTGAAACGATTCGTTTTGTCAGAGAAAATAAGATTCCTTTCCTTGGCATTTGTTTAGGAATGCAATGTGCTGTAATAGAGTTTGCAAGAAATGTTCTTGGAATGAAAGATGCTCATACTACTGAAATTATAGAAGACTGTAAATATCCGGTTATTAATATGATGAAAGAGCAGAAAACCATCTCAAAATTAGGAGGTACAATGCGTCTAGGAGCTTATAAATGTCAATTAGTGCCGGAGAGCAATGCTTTTAAAGCTTATAATACGGATTTAATATCAGAAAGACATAGACATCGTTATGAATTCAATAACGAATATTTAGAACAATTTGAAAAAACAGGAATGAAAGCAACAGGAAAGAATCCTGAAACAGGTCTTGTAGAAATTATAGAAATAGCGGATCATCCTTGGTTTGTCGGCACTCAATTCCATCCGGAATATAAAAGTACTGTAGACAATCCGCATCCACTATTCTCTTCATTTGTAAAAGCAATTCTTTCCAATAAAAATAAAATAAAATAAAATAAAAATGGATAAAAATACATTAACAGGTCTCGTTCTTATCGGACTTATTTTTGCTACGTTCACTATCTTCAATAAACCTTCTAAGGAAGAAATTGAAGCAAGAAAAAAAGAACTTGCAAAACAAGAAATAGTCAAAGAAGATAAAAAAGTATCTTCCAGTAAAAAAACAGAGGATTTATCCAATCATACTTTAAATAAAAAAAAGAAGCTTTCCGAAAAAACATCTAAAAAAGGGAAAACAATCCTTTTAGAAAATGAGAAGTTAATTATTTCCTTTTCTACAAAAGGTGGAATCGTAGAATCAGTTAGACTTAAAGAATTTGAAACTTATCATGACTATGTGAAAAATGATGGGAAAATAACACCTCTTTACCTTTTCAAAAAAGG
>JALWLM010000335.1 GCA_027084145.1 Crocinitomicaceae bacterium
GTTCATCATATACGACAATACTATCGATTTCAGGGAAGAAGTGCCAATTTCGGCACTTTTTTCCGTTGGAACGACAGAGAGCGTTCGTTGCTATTTTGCGTTGGAAAAGACTCGAGCTTGCAAAATGCAAGAAAGTAGGTATAATATTCCCATGAGTGCCACCAAAGTGTGAGCATTTGGAAAACCTCGGATAAATCCCGCCTTCGGCGGGGTTTTTCCGTTTTTACTTCCTCTTTCTATATCTTATAGAGGAATTCGGCTCAAACTTACAAAGTTACAAGGTCCGACCTTGTAATTTGAGTTATAATTGGAATTTTTTGTCTCTGCTATGTGATTCCACAAAAGTTTTTGACCATTCTGTTGCTTCTTTTTTATATTTATCTACTCCTCCAGAAGTTTGTATTACCGATTTTACCTCTTCTTTGTTACATATATATTCTTGCACATTTTCTGAATCGGTATATTCAAACCACGAAGTTCTAAATATATCATTTTTAGAATTATAACCATGATGAACATAATTGAGGTTGACGTAAGATGTCATTGCTACAAGATCAATAGCCTCTGTTGCTTTAAATTTACCCTGAAATAAAACCCCGCTTCTGTCATATTTTTCATTAAAAAACATTGTGTAGCTTGTGCCAAGTTTTTGCATAAACTTGGATATTCCACTTTTTTTGGTTTCTTTTAGTATTAAATGAAAATGGTTGGGGAGTAAAGCGTAAGCTACTATTGCAACAATCGGTTTGTGATTTTTGGCCTCCTGTTTTTCTTTTTTGCGCCTGCCTTCGTTAAGTCTGGATTCAACCCTTTCTTCACGATTTAAAATAATTAGATTATCAAGAAAATATTGCAAATCGCCTTTTTTTGAGAAAATTTTCCTTTTATCAACGCCTCTATTGAAAATGTGATAATAAAAATCCTTATTGAAATCAATTTTTCTACCCATATTTCCATTATATCAAAACTCAAAAAATTACAAGGTCCGACCTTGTAATTGACCTTGTAATTAAGTTATACACACAAAAATTTTTTCTTTGATTACACTTTTGCTAAAATCACTTTATGAAAAAACTCTTTTTAATATTGTTGGCTTTTGCATTACCGGCTGTTGCATACATCTCTTTTGGAATTTACACAAACTGGAAAACCGACCAAGAAATAGAAAGAATGTATCAAAACTCCGTCGCCGAACACAGAAAACTCTACCAAGACGCTGTTGAATATGAAAAGCTAAAACAAAAATCAATAGAAAAAGAAACAAAACTTTTAAAACAAGACACATACGGAGGCAAAATCCCCGAGGAGACTTTAGAACTTTTTGTCCAAGCTTTAAAACAAAAAGACCCGGAGCTTGCAAGCAAATACTATCTTCCTTGGAAGCAAGAAGAGGCAAAAAAAGAGATGGAGGATTGGATTGAAAATTATCCTGATGGGCTAAAGAAATTTTTAGATGCGTATGATTTAGGGGAAGTAACAGTATACTCCGATGGCAGTTTAACTGATTATGTTGTTGTTGACATTACTGCACCAAATGAGACAACGCCATATGAATTAAAAATGCAGTTAAACAAAATAAATCAAATATGGAAAATAAGCGAATTCTAATACTTGCCATATCATTCGTTCTTCTTTTCTCCCCGTCACTCTCCGGCGCATATGAAGTGTCGGCATGTAACAGCCACAATAATTTTACAAAGGTGTTTTATTAACTTCCCTTAACATAAATTAAAAATTCTGCTAAAATTTTTTCAATGAAATTTTCAAGCATACTCATTGTTGTATTAATGATGAGCATTTTTTCTTTTTGGGGTGCTAAAAAATATTTTGACTATAAAACAAATGAACAAATTCAAAAATCATGGGAAGAGGCAACGGCATCCTACAAAAAATTATACGAAGAAGCTGAAAAATATGAGGAGCAGAGAAAGGCACTCACATCCAAGTATAATAGAATGCTTAGAGATGATCATTATGGAGGTAAAACCCCTGAGGACACATTAAAACTCTTTGTCGATGCTTTAAAGAAAAAAGATTATAGCCTCGCATCGAAATACTACGTTCCGGAGAAATGGGAACAGGCAGAAAGAGAAATGAAAAAATGGATAGAAGAGTACCCAGATATGGTATATAAATTTGTAAGTGTTGCAGAAACCGGTGTTGTTAAGAGAAAAAAAAGAGTGTCAGGTATTTCTTTGAAACTTTATGAAGATGCAGAAGATAAATATCCGTTTTCGTTAGAAATGACTTTGAATAATGTGAATAATATATGGAAAATATCAGATTTTTAAGCGCAAAAGTAATATTTGTTGTTTTTATCTTCCTCTTCCCTTTTAATTTTTCATATTCATATGAAGTTTCTACACACAAATATCTTCATCAAAATATTTTGAGAGAATATTCTAAACTCACAGGAAAGAAAATATTATCAGAAGAAATTGCTGCTTTTCTTAGGGGTGCAGCTGAAGAAGATGCACATCCTAGATACTTAAATCATTTTTTTGATCCTATAAACAATAGAGGCCTCAAGGGAAATAGGATAAATTCAATCGAATGGGCAACAAACCCCTTTATTCAAGGGAACTCATTTAAATTTACAAACAATAAAACGGTTAATCTTTTTGAATACGAAAAGGATTATTCCTGGCAGAGGGCTATTTATGAGTACGCACATGGTGATAAAACCAGGGCAATGGAATCTCTTGGGAGAGTCATGCATCTTTTAGAAGATTTAACCTCTGTACCTCACACAAGAGATGACGCACACGGAGGTCCTTTGTTAGGTGGTGTATCTTTTTATGAAATTTATACAAGAAATAAAAAATCGGATGTATCCCTGAATGAGTTAATAAGAGTAAATTCTATTAAAGAAATTTTTAAAGACTTAGCTTTGTATACAAATAAAAATTTTTTAAGCAAAGACACAATTTTTGTAAACTACGCATCGCCAGATTTAGATGTAGATAGTATAAAGAATAATTTCTTAATAGGAAAGCTGGGGCAAAAAGTGATTTTAGTTGAATATGATGAAAATAAATTCGGCGAAAAGAACGTAACAAATATGCGCCTCAATGATCCGAAAGTGTTAGAAGACTACTGGCACCACCTCTCTCACAAATCCGTCTCCTCCGGTGTCTCCCTTTTAGATCTCTTCTTTCGCGAAGTTGAAAAAGAGAAAAGAACAGGTCGCCTCAAACTTGCCAACCTCTCATACACTGAAGTTGCAAAAACAATCAAAG
>JALWLM010000336.1 GCA_027084145.1 Crocinitomicaceae bacterium
ATGTAGCTCAGCTGGCTAGAGCAGCTGATTTGTAATCAGCAGGTCGGGGGTTCGAGTCCCTCCATCGGCTCTTTAGAGGGGAGATACTCAAGCGGCCAACGAGGACAGACTGTAAATCTGTTGGTTTTTACCTTCGCAGGTTCGAATCCTGCTCTCCCCACAACCAACATTTAAGGTGATTTATATATAGATTAAATATAAGCGGGAGTAGCTCAGTTGGTAGAGCGTCAGCCTTCCAAGCTGAGGGTCGCGAGTTCGAATCTCGTCTCCCGCTCTTTTTAAAATTAAAGAACGTTGTGCCGATGTAGCTCAGTGGTAGAGCGCTTCCTTGGTAAGGAAGAGGTCACGAGTTCAATTCTCGTCATTGGCTCAAGAGTCGGTGATGTCAGGGAAGGAGAAGGGGATGATAGTATTAATGTGAAGATTAAAATATTTTCGCCTGTTTTATAAGGTGAAATTTTGTGTATATAAAAAGTTAATAATTAAATTGAAAACAGAAAACAATGGCTAAAGAAACATTTAATCGTTCTAAACCACACGTAAACATTGGAACAATTGGTCACGTAGACCACGGTAAGACAACATTGACTGCTGCTATTTCAAAAGTATTATCAGAAAAAGGATTAGCGGAAGCTCGTGACTTCTCAACTATTGATAATGCTCCGGAAGAGAAAGAGCGTGGTATTACAATTAACACAGCTCACATCGAGTATGAAACAGCAAATCGTCACTATGCACACGTTGACTGTCCGGGTCACGCCGATTACGTTAAAAACATGGTAACAGGTGCTGCGCAAATGGATGGTGCTATATTAGTAGTTGCTGCAACAGACGGTCCAATGCCTCAAACTAGAGAGCATATCCTTTTAGGTCGTCAGGTAGGAGTTCCTAGAATGGTTGTATTCATGAACAAAGTGGATATGGTAGATGACGAAGAATTATTGGAATTAGTAGAAATGGAAATCAGAGATTTACTTTCTTTCTATGACTACGATGGAGATAATACTCCGGTAATTCAAGGATCTGCTTTAGGTGCTCTTAACGGAGAAGAAAAATGGGTTAAAACAGTAGAAGAATTAATGGATGCTGTTGATAACTGGATCGAACTTCCTCCACGTGATGTTGATAAGCCATTCTTGATGCCTGTAGAAGATGTATTTACTATTACAGGTAGAGGAACAGTAGCAACTGGACGTATTGAGACAGGAGTAATTAATACTGGAGACCCTGTTGATATCTTAGGGATGGGAGATGAAAAATTATCATCAACTGTTACAGGGGTAGAGATGTTCCGTAAAATATTAGATAGAGGAGAGGCTGGAGATAACGTAGGTTTATTACTTAGAGGTATTGAGAAGTCTCAAATCAGAAGAGGAATGGTAATCTGTGCTCCAGGTTCAACTACACCTCATAAGAGATTTAAAGCTGAAATTTATGTATTGAAAAAAGAAGAAGGAGGTCGTCACACACCTTTCCATAACAAATATCGTCCACAATTCTATTTCAGAACAACAGACGTTACTGGAGAGATTTTATTGACAGACGGAAGAGATATGGTTATGCCTGGTGATAATGTTACAATCGAAGTGGAATTGATTGTACCTGTAGCGATGGATAAAGGATTGCGTTTTGCGATCCGTGAAGGAGGTAGAACTGTAGGAGCAGGTCAGGTAACTGAAATTATAGATTAATTGAAAATTAATTAAATAGAAAAGGGGAGTTAGCGCTCCCCTTTTTAAACGGGCGTAGCTCAGTTGGTAGAGTAGTGGTCTCCAAAACCATTGGTCGTAGGTTCGAGTCCTACCGCCCGTGCAAAATAAAAGAAATGTCAAAAGTAAAGGAATATATCGAAGAAACCATTACAGAAATGGTGCACAGAGTAACTTGGCCCACATGGAAAGAGTTACAAGCAAACACAATATTGGTTGTGATATCTTCAATATTAATTGCAACATATATCTTTGTTGTAGATTTTATACTTGGGATTAATCCGAATAGTTTTTGGAAGGGGCTTCTCGGTTTTATTTATAACATGTAATATTTTAAATCATGTCGGAAATAAAAAAACGCTTTTATGTTGTTCGTGCGATTAGCGGGAAAGAAAAGAAAGTAAAGGAGTATTTAGAATTGGAGATAGCTCGCTTGAAGTTAGAAGATTATATCGGTCAAATATTAATTCCGACTGAAAGAGTATTCCAAATTCGGAATGGTAAAAAAGTAAGTAAAGAGAAGACTTTTTTACCGGGATATGTTATTGTAGAAGCTGCACTAGTGGGAGAAGTGCCTCACGTAATTAAAAGCATTCCTAATGTTATTGGATTTTTAGGAAATGAAAAAGGAGGAGATCCTGCACCTATGAGAAAATCAGAGGTAAATAGAATCTTAGGAAAGGTAGATGAGTTGTTAGAGAAAGAAGAGGAAATGAAAATTCCTTTCGTGGTAGGAGAGTCTGTTAAAGTAATTGATGGACCGTTTAATAATTTTACAGGAACAATTGAAGATATTAATGAAGAGAAGAAGAAGTTGAAAGTAATGGTGAAGATTTTTGGAAGAAAAAATTTACTAGAGCTTAATTATATGCAAGTAGAAAAAGAATCATAAATAAGTATATAAACCGTAGGAGTGGTGAAAGCGATTTAAAGCTTCCCGTTAGTAACCATGTTTGACTACATAATTTAAATAAACGATGGCAAAAGAAGTAGAAGCTCTGATTAAGTTACAGATCAGAGGAGGACAAGCAAACCCGGCTCCACCTGTTGGTCCGGCACTTGGTGCTAAAGGGGTCAACATTATGGAGTTTTGTAAACAGTTTAATGCTAGGACGCAAGATAAACAAGGTAAAGTCTTGCCAGCAGTAATTACTGTTTATAGCGACAAATCTTTTGATTTTGTAATTAAAACGCCACCGGCAGCAGTACAAATCATGGAACAAATTAAGTTAAAGAAAGGATCTCCGGAACCTAACAGGGTTAAGGTAGGTACAATTTCTTGGGATCAAATCCGAACAATTGCAGAGGATAAGATGCAAGACTTAAATTGTTTCACAGTTGATTCAGCAATGAGAATGATTGCCGGAACTGCTAGAAGTATGGGGGTTATTGTAAAAGGAGGAGAAGCTCCTTCAACTAATTAAAATTGATGCGCTATGGGAAAGAAGTTATCTAAAAAAAGAAAAGAAGCATTAGCAAAAATAGATGCTAATAAAGCTTACGACTTAAAAGAAGCGTGTCAATTAGTTAAAGAAGTTTCTACAACAAACTTTGACCCTTCTGTTGATGTTAGTGTACGATTGGGTGTTGACCCTCGTAAAGCCAACCAAATGGTAAGAGGTACTGTAACTCTTCCTCATGGAACGGGAAAAGATACTAAAGTTTTAGTTCTTTGTACTCCTGATAAAGAAGATGAGGCAAAAGAAGCTGGTGCTGATTACGTTGGTTTGGATGAGTACATCCAAAAAATTAAAGGAGGTTGGACAGATGTGGACGTGATTATCACAATGCCTTCTGTTATGGGAAAAGTAGGTGCTTTAGGTAGAATATTAGGGCCTAGAGGATTAATGCCAAACCCTAAAACAGGAACGGTAACAATGGATGTCGCGAAAGCAGTGAAAGAAGTAAAAGCCGGTAAAATAGACTTCAAAGTAGATAAGTATGGAATTGTTCATGCAATGATTGCTAAAGCTAGTTTTGATAGTGATAAAATAGCAGACAACATGAGCGAATTCATGCAAACAATTATTAAATTGAAGCCTTCGGCGGCAAAGGGAACATACATCAAGAGTATTTACATTAGTTCTACAATGAGTCCTAGTATTCAGGTAGAACCTAAGTCTGTAACTGCTTAAAACTTACGATTATGACAAGAGAAGAAAAAGCAAAGTACATAGATGAATTGGCAGATCAATTAAAATCCTACAATGTCATCTATTTAGCAGATACAGCGGAGTTAACAGTTGAAGTAGTTAATAATCTACGAAGAAAAGCATTCAACTCCAATGTTGTGGTAAGAGTGGTAAAAAATACGCTTTTATCTAAAGCAATGGATAAAGTTGAAGACAAAGACTTTGGAGATTTGAAAACTACTTTAGCAGGAGCAACATCTTTAATGTTTGCGGAAGTTGGTAATGTTCCGGCAAAATTGATTAAAGAATTCCGTAAAAAGAATGACAAACCAATTTTAAAAGGAGCATATATTGATGAAGCAGTTTACATTGGAGATGAGCAATTAAAAATGCTTTCAGAAATCAAGAGCAAAGAAGAGCTTGTTGGAGAAATCATTACATTATTGCAAAGTCCTGCTAAAAACGTTGTTTCTGGACTTAAAGGAGCAGGTGGAAAACTTGCAGGAATACTTAAAACGCTAGAAGAAAGAGCGTAAAAGGTATAAAATTAAATAAATTTTAAATAACTAATTAAATTAAAAAAAAATGGCTGATTTGAAACAAATGGCAGAAGAGCTAGTAAATCTTACAGTAAAAGAAGTTAATGAACTAGCTACAATTTTAAAAGAAGAGTACGGAATTGAACCTGCAGCAGCAGCTGTAGCAGTAGCAGCAGGAGGAGCAGCAGGAGGAGATGCAGCAGAAGAAAAAACAGAATTTGATGTAATTCTTAAATCTGCAGGAGGTTCTAAACTTGCAGTTGTTAAACTTGTAAAAGAGTTAACAGGTTTAGGACTTAAAGAAGCGAAAGAAATCGTTGATAGTGCTCCAACAACACTTAAAGAAGGAGTATCTAAAGATGAAGCAGAAGGTCTAAAATCTTCATTAGAAGAGGCTGGAGCTGAAGTTGAAGTTAAGTAATATTACTTTATTATTGGAAAAGGCACCTCGAATTATCGGGGTGCCACTTCCTATTTATTGAATTTAGTGTAACTTTACACAAGTTTTTTATTTATTCACTAATTAAAACCGTTTGGCCTTGGCATCAACAAACACATTATCAAAAAGAGTGAATTTTGCTTCTAGCAAAAATCAATTTTCTTATCCGGACTTTTTAGAAATACAATTGAAATCGTTTAAAGAATTCTTTCAATTAGAAACAACACCGGAAAATAGAGAAAGTGAAGGATTATTTAAAGTTTTCAGTGAAAACTTTCCGATAACAGATACAAGAAATCAATTTGTATTAGAATTTTTGGATTATTTTATTGATCCGCCAAGATACACGATAGAAGAATGTATCGAGAGAGGATTAACATATAGTGTCCCCCTAAAAGCGAAATTAAAATTGTACTGTACAGATCCTGAACACGAAGATTTTGAAACAATCGTTCAGGACGTGTATTTAGGAACAATTCCATATATGACTCCAAAAGGGTCTTTTGTAATTAATGGAGCGGAACGTGTTATTGTTTCGCAGTTACATAGATCTCCGGGAGTATTCTTCGGACAAAGTAGGCATGCAAATGGAACAAAACTTTATTCAGCAAGAGTAATCCCTTTTAAAGGGTCTTGGATAGAGTTTGCGACAGACATTAATAATGTCATGTATGCATACATTGACCGTAAGAAAAAATTACCGGTAACAACTTTATTTAGAGCCTTAGGATATGAATCTGATAAAGATATCCTTGAAATTTTTGATTTGGCGGATGAAGTAAAAGTTACGAAAACAAACTTAAAGAAAGCTGTAGGTAGAAAACTAGCTTCGAGAATATTAAAAACATGGTATGAAGACTATGTAGATGAAGACACCGGTGAATTAGTGTCTATGGAGAGAAATGAAGTATTGATTGATAGAGAGACAGTATTAGAAAAAGAGCACATAGACTTGATTTTGGATGCAGGAGTTAAATCAATCTTCTTACATAAAGAAGGAGTTAATTCTGCAGATTTTTCTATTATCTATAATACACTTCAAAAAGACACTTCTAATTCAGAGAGAGAGGCTGTAGAATACATCTACCAATTATTACGTAATGCTGCTGCTCCTGATTATGAAACAGCAAAAAGTGTGTTTGAAAAATTATTTTTCTCAGATACACGATATGATTTAGGTGAAGTAGGTAGATACCGAATTAATAAGAAATTAGGAATGGATATGAATGAAACATCTAGAGTTTTAACGAAAGATGACATTCTATCTATTGTTAAGTACTTAATAGAGTTAATCAATTCTAAAGCGGAAGTTGATGATATCGACCATTTATCTAATCGTAGAGTAAGAACAGTAGGGGAGCAATTATATGCTCAATTTGGTGTAGGACTTGCAAGAATGGCAAGAACGATTAGAGAAAGAATGAATGTAAGAGATAATGAAGTCTTTACACCAATCGATTTGATTAATGCAAAGACGCTTTCTTCTGTGATTAATTCATTTTTTGGAACAAACCAATTGTCTCAATTTATGGATCAGACAAACCCTTTGTCTGAAGTAACACATAAAAGACGTTTATCAGCTTTAGGACCTGGTGGTCTTTCAAGAGAAAGAGCAGGATTTGAGGTACGTGATGTCCACTATACACACTATGGAAGATTATGTACGATAGAAACACCCGAAGGACCTAATATCGGTTTGATTTCTTCTCTTTGTGTATTTGCAAAAGTAAATAAACTAGGTTTTATTGAAACACCGTATAGAGAAGTGAAAGGTGGTAAAATTGATTTAACAAAAGCCCCTGTTTATTTATCAGCAGAAGAAGAAGAAAATAAAATCATAGCACAAGCAAATGCTAAAATCTCTGACAATGGAGAGTTTGAAACAGACTTAGTGAAAGCTAGAAAGGAAAGTGATTTTCCTGTTGTGGCTCCTGAAGAAGTGAACTTAATAGATGTTGGAACAAACCAAATTGCATCAATAGCGGCTTCTTCGATTCCATTCTTAGAGCATGATGATGCGAACCGTGCCCTGATGGGATCTAACATGCAGAGACAAGCAGTACCTCTTCTTCGTCCAAACTCACCAATTGTAGGAACAGGGATAGAAGAGTTAGTAGCGAGAGATTCCAGAGTGTTAATTAACGCTGAAGGTAATGGAGTTGTAGAATATGTTGACGCTGAAAAGGTAACGATAAAATACGATTGGACGGATGAAGACTCTTTGGTTAGCTTTGATGGAAATGTGAAAACATACAACCTTGTTAAGTTTGCAAAAACAAATCAAGGAACATGCATCAACTTAAAGCCAATTGTTAAAAAAGGAGATAAAGTAAAAGAAGGACAAGTGCTTTGTGAGGGATATGCAACGCAACAAGGAGAATTGGCCTTAGGTCAAAACTTGAAAGTAGCGTTTATGCCTTGGAAAGGGTACAACTTTGAGGATGCGATTGTTATCTCTGAAAAAGTGGTAAGAGAAGACTTGTTTACTTCTATCCATATTGATGAATATACGGTTGAAGTTCGAGATACAAAGAGAGGAATGGAAGAATTAACAGCGGATATTCCAAATGTTAGTGAGGAGGCGACCAAAAATCTCGATGAGAACGGTATGATTCGGATTGGTACGGAAATAAAAGAAGGAGATATTCTTATTGGTAAAATAACACCAAAAGGAGAAACAGACCCTTCTCCTGAAGAAAAGTTATTGAGAGCGATTTTCGGGGATAAGGCAGGAGACGTTAAAGATGCTTCACTTAAAGCAAAACCTTCTTTAACAGGTGTTGTTATTGATAAGAAGTTGTTCTCTAGAGCAATTAAAGATAGAAAAGCCAAAGCACAAGATAAACCGCTTCTTGAAAAGCTCGATCAAGAGTATGAAAAGGAATTAGCAGCGCTTAAAGAAACGTTGATCGAAAAATTATTGACAATTATAGGGGACAAAAAATCAGCAGGGGTTTCAAATAATTTTAGAGAAGAAATTATTAAGAAAGGAACAAAATTCTCTGCTAGAAACCTGAAAGTAATTGACTACTCAATAGTTAATCCGTTAGGGTGGACAAATGATGAAAAAACGAATTCTTTAATTGCCAGAGTAATTCATAATTATACAATTAAAGCGAACGATCTTTTAGGAACTTATAAACGTAAAAAGTTCCATATTTCTGTAGGAGATGAACTTCCTGCCGGAATTATAAAGATGGCAAAAGTATATATTGCGAAGAAAAGAAAATTAAAAGTAGGAGATAAGATGGCTGGACGACACGGTAACAAAGGTATCGTTGCCAATATTGTCAGACAAGAAGATATGCCGTTCTTGGAAGATGGAACTCCTGTAGATATTGTATTAAACCCTCTAGGGGTACCTTCTCGTATGAACTTAGGACAAATTTATGAAACTGTTTTAGGTTGGGCAGGAGAGAAATTAGGAGTGAAATTTGCTTCTCCGATTTTTGATGGTGCTACACCTCAAGAAATAGATGAATGGACAGAAAAAGCAGGTGTTCCTAAATCAGGAAAGGCTTACTTATACGATGGTGGAACAGGAGAACGATTTGATCAACCGGCAACAGTAGGTGTAATCTACATGTTGAAGCTTTCACACATGGTGGATGATAAAATGCATGCTCGTTCTATCGGTCCTTACTCGTTGATTACACAACAGCCTCTAGGAGGTAAAGCAATGTTTGGGGGACAAAGATTTGGAGAAATGGAGGTATGGGCGCTTGAAGCATTCGGTGCAGCCAATATTCTACAAGAAATCTTAACTATCAAATCTGACGATGTGATTGGTAGAGCAAAAGCATACGAAGCAATCGTTAAAGGAGATAATATCCCTGAACCGGGAATCCCGGAATCATTTAACGTATTGTTACATGAACTAAGAGGACTTTGTTTAGAAGTAAAATTAGACTAGACAGACCATTTAATAATAAAGAATTAAGGCAATAATTATGGCTTACAGAAAGGATACATCAAAAAAACAAAGTAGCTTCAATAAGATAACAATATCATTAGCTTCTCCCGAGTCTATCTTAGAGAGATCTAGTGGTGAAGTTTTGAAGCCGGAAACAATTAACTATCGTACATATAAACCGGAAAGAAATGGTTTGTTCTGTGAACGAATATTTGGACCGGTAAAAGATTATGAATGTCATTGTGGTAAATACAAAAGAATCAGATATAAAGGAATCGTCTGTGATCGTTGTGGGGTAGAGGTTACTGAAAAGAAAGTAAGGAGAGAAAGAACAGGGCATATTTCTTTAGTCGTACCGGTTGCTCATATTTGGTATTTTAGATCATTGCCCAATAAAATAGGTTATTTGTTAGGATTACCAACTAAGAAATTAGATCAAATTATCTATTATGAAAGATATGTAGTAATCCAGCCGGGAATAGCGGCTAATATGAAACCTGAAAAGGATAAAGTTGATGAAAATGATCAATTGAAAGTATTAGACTTCTTAACAGAAGAAGAATACTTAGATATATTAGACGAACTTCCTGCTGAAAACCAATATTTGGAAGATTCAGATCCAAATAAGTTTATTGCAAAGATGGGGGCTGAAGCGATCTATGATTTGTTGAAAAACTTAGATTTGGATTCAATTGCTTATGAATTAAGACATAAAGCAAATACAGAAACATCTGTTCAACGTAAAAACGAAGCTTTAAAACGACTACAAGTTGTAGAAGCAATGCGTTCGTCTAGAGAAAATGTTGAAAACAGACCTGAGTGGATGGTCGTTAAAGTTGTACCGGTAATTCCACCGGAGTTAAGACCTTTAGTTCCACTTGATGGAGGACGTTTTGCTACATCTGATTTGAATGATTTATATCGTAGAGTTATCATTAGAAATAATCGATTAAAAAGATTAATCGAAATTAAAGCACCTGAAGTAATTCTTAGAAATGAAAAAAGAATGCTTCAAGAAGCTGTAGATTCATTATTTGATAATTCAAGAAAAGCTTCTGCTGTTAAAACAGATGCGAATAGACCTTTAAAATCGCTTTCAGATTCTTTAAAAGGTAAGCAAGGACGTTTTAGACAAAATTTATTAGGGAAAAGAGTTGATTATTCAGCACGTTCTGTAATTGTCGTTGGTCCTAATTTAAAACTACATGAATGTGGTTTACCTAAAGATATGGCTGCGGAACTTTATAAGCCGTTTATCATTCGTAAGTTAATTGATAGAGGTATTGTAAAGACCGTAAAATCAGCGAAGAAAATTATTGAAAGAAAGGAACCTGTTATTTGGGATATCTTAGAAAATGTATTAAAAGGACATCCTGTATTATTAAACAGGGCTCCAACACTACACCGATTAGGGATTCAAGCATTCCAACCTAAATTAATAGAAGGAAAAGCAATTCGATTACACCCATTGGTTTGTACAGCATTTAACGCCGATTTCGATGGTGACCAAATGGCGGTACACTTGCCTCTAGGAAATGCAGCTATTTTGGAAGCACAAATTTTAATGTTGGCTTCACATAATATATTGAACCCTGCGAATGGGGCGCCTATTGCAGTACCTTCTCAAGATATGGTATTGGGTCTATATTACCTTACAAAGGGAAAAAAAGGGACAAAAACAGAACCGGTAAAAGGTGAAGGTGGAACATTCTATTCTCCGGAGGAGGTTATTATAGCGCACAATGAAGGACAATTGGATTTACATGCTTACATCAAAGTTAAAGTAGAGGATATAGATGATAAAGGGGAAAAAGTTGTAAAATTGATTGAAACAACTTGTGGTAGAGTTTTATTTAATGAAAAAGTTCCTAATGAAGTAGGTTTCATCAATGATGTAATGACGAAAAAGGCATTGAGAGACATGATTGGAAATGTCCTCAAAGTCTGTGGAACGTCTAGAACAGTTCAATTCCTTGATGATATTAAAGATTTAGGATATAATATGGCCTTTAAAGGAGGACTGTCCTTTAATTTAGATGATATTATTGTACCTGAAGAGAAAGAAGAACTTGTTAAAAAAGCACAAGAGAAAGTTCGTGAAGTAATGGATAATTATAACATGGGATTGATTACGAATAACGAACGATACAATCAAATCATTGATATATGGACACATACAAATATTCGTTTGACCAATATATTGATGAATAAACTTGAAAAAGATAAGCAAGGATTCAACTCTATTTATATGATGTTTGATTCCGGAGCGAGAGGTTCGAAAGAACAAATTCGTCAGTTATCCGGAATGAGGGGGTTAATGGCAAAACCGCAAAAATCAGGAGCGTCAACTCAAGATATTATTGAAAATCCGATTTTGTCAAACTTTAAAGAAGGATTATCTGTATTGGAGTACTTTATTTCTACACACGGTGCGCGTAAAGGTTTGGCCGATACCGCATTGAAAACAGCCGATGCAGGTTATTTAACACGTAGATTGGTCGATGTTGCCCAAGACGTTGTTATTAATGACGAAGATTGTGGTACACTAAGAGGACTAACTGCTAGAGCATTAAAGAAAAATGATGAAATTGTTGAACCACTCAGCGATCGTATTATAGGAAGAACCGCATTGATGGATATTGTACATCCGGATACAGATGAAGTGATTGTTGCGGAAGGAGAGTTGATTTTAGAAGAAGCTGCCAAGAAAATTGAAGAAGCAGGAATTGAAGAAGTGAAAATTAGATCCGTATTAACTTGTGAACAGAAAAGAGGAGTTTGTTCAAAATGTTACGGATTAAACTTAGCGACGCAACGAAATTCTCAAAAAGGAGATGCTGTAGGTGTGATTGCTGCTCAATCAATTGGAGAACCAGGAACACAGTTAACACTTCGTACATTCCACGTAGGGGGTACAGCATCTAATATCGCTGATGAATCTGATATAAAAGCTAAAACAGATGGCGAAATTGAATTTGATGGATTGAGAACAATAGAGGCTAAAGATAAAGATGGTAATAAGTCATTGATTGTCCTTGGACGTTCTACAGAAGTTAAAATAACAGATAGTAAAGGACGTACAACAATGACAGCTCTTATACCTTATGGGGCTGAATTATTGATTAGTCCTAGAGCGAAAAAGGTTAAAAAAGGAGAGGTCATTTGTAAATGGGATCCATATAACGCGGTGATTATAAATGAAGTGAAAGGTAAAGTTGTCTTCAATAATTTAGAAGAAGGAGTTACCTTTAGAGAGGAAATGGATGAACAAACAGGACGTAAACAGAAGGTTATTACTGAAACGAGAGATAAAAAGAAAAACCCTGCAATCCACATTGTAGATACAAAAACAAAAGTGGTATTGAGAGAGTATAGCTTACCTGTAGATGCTCACGTTGAAGTAAATGAGGGAGATAAATTAGAAGGAGGAGAGATACTTGTTAAAATACCTAGAAAAGCAGGTAAATCAGGGGACATCACGGGAGGTCTTCCGAGAGTAACAGAGTTATTTGAAGCTAGAAATCCTTCCAACCCTGCTGTCGTATCGGAAATAGACGGTGTGGCTGAGTTTGGAAAAATTAAGAGAGGTAATAGAGAAGTAATTATCACGTCTAAAACAGGTGAAGTACGTAAGTATTTAGTACCTCTTTCAAGACATATTCTTGTTCAAGAAAATGATTATGTTAAAGCAGGTCAGCCATTATCCGTAGGAGCAATAACTCCAAAAGATATTCTGAACATTCAAGGACCAACTAAAGTACAAGAGTATATCGTAAATGAAATCCAAGAAGTTTATCGACTTCAAGGGGTGAAAATTAACGATAAGCACTTTGAAGTATTGGTTCGTCAAATGATGCTTAAAGCAGAAATTGTTGATCCGGGAGATACTAAATTCTTAGAAGGTGAAGCAGTTCACAAAGCTGAAATATTAGAAGAAAATGACCGAATTTTTGGTATGTTATACATTGAGGATCCGGGAGATTCAGATGTATTAAAAGCCGGACAGATTGTTTCTCCTAGAAAATTAAGAGATGAAAATTCTAAATTGAAGCGGGAAGGTAAGAATTTAGTGAAATACAGAGATGTTCGACCTGCAATTTCTCGACCTATGTTACAAGGAATAACCAGAGCGTCATTGCAAACACGTTCTTTCATATCAGCAGCTTCTTTCCAAGAAACAACAAAAGTATTGAATGAAGCAGCGGTAAGAGGTAAGGTAGATCATTTGGAAGGATTGAAAGAAAATGTAATTGTAGGACATCTTATTCCTGCGGGAACAGGTTTTAGAGAATTTAATAAAATGTTAGTAGGATCTGAAGAAGAATTAGAGAGATTAAAATCTTCTGAAGATTAAGAATAGAGTTTTAAATGTAAAAGGCGGAGATTTTTCTCCGCTTTTTTTCTCATAATAAATTTGTATATTAG
>JALWLM010000337.1 GCA_027084145.1 Crocinitomicaceae bacterium
GATCAATACCTACTTCATTTTTTTCTAGATATATGGTCCCATTAATATTTTTAAATTTCCTTGGGTCGTTTTCTATTTGAAAAGTAACGTTTTTAAAAGAGAATTCTCCATTATTTTTGATGACTTTTAAAACATTGTTTTCTTCTTTTCTCAGAATAAAATCGGAACCAATATTCATTTTTCCTTCTATGGAAGCAATGGGTTTTACGGGGAAAATGAAGAATAAAGATTTAAGATCTAATACACCATTCATCTTACCCGAAATAAGCGGTTTTGAAAATTCACGTATATTAAGAGAGCCTGTGAAATTACCTGCTTCTGTTTCAAAACTAAGGGTGTTAAGATTTAAGATTTCATTTTTTTCTCCGCCTTTGTTGGAATATGCTCCCTGAATTTTCAATTGAGAGATACGAGCTTTAGTGTCAGGTATTTTCAAATAACCATTGTCCACTCCAAAAGAGCATTGTATTTCAATGAATTCATTAACCCCGGCTTTTTTATCAATAAACAAATCAAAATGAACAATTCCTTGTCCGTCTATATCTTCAACGTCTTTTAATTCCCTTATCGAGAGACTGTTAATGACATCTTTGATATTCCAGTTTTTTGCCAACAAACGAAAATGAGCATCACCACGAATAATTTCACCGTCAAACGTTAAAGGAAGATTGGAGATATAAATCATTGATTTAGGAATTTTTATTTCCTCTTTTTTGGTATCTACAAATATTCGGGTATTCAATTTTGCCGGTTGATTCTTCACTAAAACAATGTCTCCGCTTTTCGCTTGTATAATGTGCAAATCACCTTCAAAACTTGCTTTAAAAGAAGCCGCATAAAATGCTCCTTCGATGTCTATGTTGTTGAGTAAGAATTGGTGGTTTTGTTCGTTTTTAAGATGATGGTATTGATAGATAAAATTTTTAAAAACAACTTTATCCAATAACAATTCAAAAGTATTATTGGTTTTTTGAGTACTATCTTCTTTTAAAATATCATAATTGATTTCCCCCTTTTGATTAACTCTCATTTTTAAAATCCCTGATCTTGTCGTTATTTTTTTTAGAGTATAATTCTCTTTCCAAAGATCAATTGCATTAAAAGAAAATCGAATTGATTTTGCAGATAGTAAAGTATCTTCTTTTGTTGACTCAGGAAAAGTTTCTTGGATAAAAACATCATGAAATTCGACAGATAAATCAGGGAAGTCTTTCCATGTAACATCAATTTTTTTGACTTTAACAGGTGCTTTGAGATGACTGTTAATCTCTGTAACAACAACAGCTATTAATTCATCTTTATAAATATATAAGAATGTAATACCTAGCAGGAAAATGGCGAACAATATTCCCGAAAACCATAAAAATATTTTGAATGATTTAGGCATGATACAAAATTAATTTGAAAAAAAAGATGAAAGTGAAGCTTCTTGTTTTAGTTATCAACGATAGATATTGTATTTTATTCTTAAATCAGAAGATAAAACAAGAACGTTTGCGGAACTTTAAACAATGAGATGTTTATTAGATATTAAAAATTGTTGTTTGATGAGTAATAGAGATATGTATTTTTGAATAAAAAAGTAGATGATAAAGAAAATAATATTAGGTTTTTTTATCGCAGTGAGTATTGCTTGGTTGGGTTATGTTGCTGTTGACATTATAAATGTTAAAAGTTTATTTGATCCGAGTAAAATCTTTTCAAAAGAAGATAAGGCGGTTTTAATTGTCAACCATCCGGATGAAATTGTTTTTGAAAAATTGGAACTGTTTCAAGATGCTCCTACGAGGACTTTGGTAACATCTTTAAATTCATCCTCCTATGATAAAGGTTTTTTTAGTCAGGGACAACCCCATTTTCTTTTGTTAAAGAAAGAAGGCTGGACAGAAGATTATATTAAAGAGTTACTTCCTAATCATATACTTGTTTTTTCAGGAAAAGAATTTGAAATAAAAAATACGGATTATCAAGGGAAGTACGCCAAAGATAGATTGTACATCGCTAAAAAAGGATTTCGTAATGAAGGAACCTCATTAAGGTTTATCTATGATCAAAATGCAACAGCATCATTCGTATTGTTATCCGACAATGGGATTGAGCAAGTGATTGACCTTTATTTCTTAAAAACAGGAGATGTTAAATATCACACAAATTACAATGAAAAAGCAGAGGGAAGAAAAGTAGAGGATGAATTACTTTTTTCGGGAGTGATACCTGATTGGATAGAAAGCTATCATTTTTATCAAAAGGATTATTTAGCTTCTTTTGACAGTGTTTATGCGAAAAGTCCAATGTATTCTTGGCAACAAGACGGAATGGTTTTCATAGAAAAAGACGGGAATAGAGCAATCATATCGGATTATCAATTAGGACAAGACCCGATATTAATTTTGGCAGATGTAACAGGAAGTTATGACACTAATTCGTTTGAAATCCCTTTACTGAATCATTTTCCTAAGAAAGGAGAGGAGTATATCGTGAAAAATATTCATGATTTTACGATTATTTGTGAAAATGAGAATTTTTGTAATGAAATTATATCAAGTATTCAACTAGGAAAAACAGTTGCGTTGAATCCTATTGTGAGAGATTTTGTTTTTAGCAACTTACCTAAAGAAGTTTCCGAGCGTTATGTCTCTCCTAAAAAGAAATATTCCAAAACTGTAAAAGACGGAAAATTGTTAAAAACAGAGCTGTTGGAAACAAATGTTCAACTAGCAGAACAAGGAGATTTACCAAAGGAATTAACATTAAGTTGCGGATTTAATGTAAAAGATTTTGCGGTATTGAAAGATAAAGAGAATCAAATTATTGCCCTTGGAGAAAACGGAGAGCTGACTTTTTTTAAGGATAATAAAAAACAGTGGATTGTAAACGGTATTTCAAAAATAAAAGGAGAAGTCCAATTGATAGACCTTTATTATAACCATAAATGGTATGTTTTGTTAAATAGTGCGGATAAAATTCATTTAATTGATTTAGAAAGGGGCGAATATGCTTCAGGATTTCCATTGAGTACGGAAAAAGAAATGACCAATGAAGTAAAGTTTTATCGTTGGAAAAATAAAAGCTACCTTATCGTTGCTTTAGAAGGGAATAAAATATTGCTCTTGGATACAAAGGGTAGAGAGTTAGATATCTTTCCAAGTCAACAACAAGTGACCGACAAAATTAATGTATGGGCAAGTTTGGGTAAATTGTATGCAGGAG
>JALWLM010000338.1 GCA_027084145.1 Crocinitomicaceae bacterium
GTCGAAAAGCTGTGGCTACAGATAAGACGAAAGAAATTTTAAAAATAACATTAGTGTAAAATGTCAAAACATAAAGATCATTCACATTTAATAGGTCGTAAATTATTATTCACAATTATTCTCAATATAGGAATTACGATTGCTCAAATTATAGGAGGATTAATATCAGGTAGTTTATCATTGCTTTCTGATGCCTTACATAACTTTACCGATGTTATTGCCTTGGTTCTTAGTTATATCGCTAACCGATTGTCTCGAAAAGAAGCGTCTTACAATCGAACTTTTGGATATAAAAGAGCTGAAATAATGGCTGCATTTATCAACTCATCTATTTTGATGATTACTT
This sequence comes from Crocinitomicaceae bacterium, assembly GCA_027084145.1. GTDB lineage: Bacteria > Bacteroidota > Bacteroidia > Flavobacteriales_D > Crocinitomicaceae > UBA4466. The sequence continues at coordinate 347 of JALWLM010000338.1, forward strand.
CATTTTATTTAATTTATGAAGCAATATTACGATTTATTTCACCCCAGGAAGTAGAAAGTGGCTGGGTGATTATATTATCAAGTATTGCGATTGTATTTAATGGAATAAGTGTTTTTTTATTACACAAAGACAGTCACCAAAACATGAATTTAAAATCGGCTTATCTCCATTTATTGACAGATGCTCTTGCTTCGGTGGCTGTACTTATTGGAGGGTTATTGATGAAGTATTATAGTTTATTTTGGGTTGATCCTGCCTTGACCATATTAATAGCGATTTATTTATTTATATCAGGAATTGATTTGTTGAAAAAATCAACTTCGGTACTGATGCTTTTTACTCCTCCGGATATTGAAGTAAAGAAAATTGTAGAAGAAATTTCCAAACTGGAAAATGTAAATAACATTCATCATATTCATACATGGATGCTCAATGAAAAAGAGGTTCACTTAGAAGCTCATTTAGACGTTGATAAGGATTTGAAATTATCAGAATTCAATTTATTACAAAATGAAATAGAAAAAATTCTTTCAGAGAAATTTGGTATTCATCACGTTAATATTCAACCGGAGTATAAAAAAGAAGATTCTAAGGATGTAATTGTACAAGATTAGCTCAAATAATTATTGTTTTATCGGATAAAAAAACTTAACTTAAATGAAGTAACTGATAAAATAAATGAATAAAATGGCTACTTTATCTTCGATAAAACAATGGGCGGAAGACGATAGACCGAGAGAAAAATTAATACAAAAAGGGCGAACATCTGTATCTAATTCAGAGTTGTTAGCAATACTATTAGGTTCAGGGACAAGAGAATTATCAGCATTAGAATTAGCTCGACAAATTTTAGAAAAAGCAGATTTCAAATTAAGTCGATTATCTCGATTTACAATTGAAGATTTGATGAAATTTAAAGGGGTTGGAGCAGCTAAGGCAGTTTCTATTTTTGCTTCGATGGAATTGGCTAGAAGGAAAAGTGAAGAAGGAAATGAAGAGCTAATAACAATTCGTTCATCAAAGGATGTTTATCATTATTTAAAACCATGGTTAACAGATTTGTCACACGAGGAATTTTATGTTGTTTTTTTGAATAGAGCGAATAAAATAATAGGGCGTAAACAAATTTCAAAAGGAGGGATCTCAGGAACGGTTGTGGATGGGAAAATTGTATTTAGGCATGCTTTGGAAGTTCAAGCAAGTGCAATTATTTTAGCGCATAACCATCCGAGTAATCAACGTAAACCAAGTACCCAAGATATACGATTAACTAAAAAAATGATTGAATTTGGAAAAATGATAGATTTACAAGTAATCGATCACCTTATTTTTTGTGATAATAATTACTTTAGCTTTTTAGATGAAGGAATTATTTAATAAACAAGATGAAGAAAAAAATAATCACCATTATAGGAGCAAGACCACAAATTATTAAATCATCAGCAATTAGTCGTGCAATTCGAACTTCTTTTAGAGATGATTTAGAAGAAATTATCGTTCACACAGGACAGCATTATGATGAAAATATGTCAAATGTATTTTTTGAGGAAATGCAAATTCCTTATCCTGACTACAATCTGAACGTTGGAAGTGGCACACATGGAAAACAAACGGCAAAAATGTTGGAAGGTTTAGAAGAGATTTATTTAAAAGAACATCCGGATGCAATTATTGTTTATGGAGACACGAATTCTACAATTGCCGGAGCATTGGCAGCAATAAAAATTCATATTCCTGTTGTGCATATTGAAGCCGGATTACGTTCATTCAATAAACGAATGCCGGAAGAAGTAAATCGTATTGCGTGTGACCACATGTCATCTTTACTTTTTAGTCCGACTCAAACGGGGTTGACAAATTTAGAAAAAGAAGGATTTGATATTACTTACAGAGGAAAAGCAAATGCAGACACCCCTGTTGTTTATCATTGCGGAGATATCATGTATGATAATAGTTTATATTTCTCAAAGGTTTCAGATGAAAAATCAACTGTTTTGACAGATACCGGTGTAGAAAAAAACAACTTTATCTTGTGTACGGTACATAGGGATTCCAATACGGATGTGAAGGAGAATATGAATGCGATTTTTTCAGCTCTTTTAGACATCGTTAAAGAATCCGGTTTGAATATCGTATTACCAATTCATCCGAGAACTAAAAAGAAAATGAAAGATCAATTGGATGAAGTATTGTATGATGAAATCCAAAATACACCTCAATTTAAAATAATACCGCCAGCAGGTTTTTTAGATATCATTGCATTAGAAAAAAATGCTAAGATGGTGATTACGGATAGTGGTGGGCTGCAAAAAGAGTCATTTTTCTTTCGTAAACCTTGCGTTATTCTTCGTCCTCAAACAGAGTGGGTTGAAATTGTTAATAATGGAAACGCTATACTTGCTGATGCAGACAGGATTCGAATAAAAGAAGCTTTTCAAAAATTGATTCATAAAAAGGACTATACTTTTCCGAATTATTATGGAGATGGAAAAGCCGCAGAATTTATTTGCGAAAAAATAATTGAAATGTTGAATTAATGCTTATTGTATTTGTAGAGCAAATAACACCAAGAATCCGTTATACTTTTGATTTCATTTTCAAAGAGAGGGGGGTAGATTATACTTTTGTTACGAAAATTGATGAATTAAAAGGAGGGGAAAATATATTCAATTATTCATTAAAATCTATTCATTGTCCAAGTATTTCACCTTGCACCTTGTTATTTGAAGATTTTGTACGGGTAACAGATGTGTCAAAGGGAAATTTCGAGGGAGAAGAATGTTTAGCATTTCATCAAATAAATGATCCGATAGCAACTATTTTTTATTTATTAACAAGATATGAAGAATACGGTTCTGTATC
>JALWLM010000339.1 GCA_027084145.1 Crocinitomicaceae bacterium
ATCACGATTTCAGTTTTCGCATTATTATTTGCGGGAATGTCTTTTGGACAAAATGTAGATAAAAAAGTCTTAAATTGGTATAACGGCAAGAAGCCGGGAATGGAAACCGAAAAAGCATATAAGAAATTAAAGAAAAGAAAAAGTTCACCGGTTATTGTTGCAATCATTGATTCAGGGATTGATATTGAGCATGAGGATTTAAAAGGAAAAATTTGGGTCAATGAGGATGAAGTTCCAAATAATGGAAAAGATGATGATAACAATGGATATATAGACGATATTCACGGGTGGAATTTCTTAGGCAATCCAAATGGAGAAAATGCCAATGCAATGCGTTTGGAAATGACACGTATAGCGGCAGAGTTATCTAAAAAAGAAAATCTTACGGAAGAAGAAAAAGCATTGTTGGAGGAAGTGAATAAAAAAATTGAAGAGCAGACAAATGAGTACAAAATGTATTTGGCTCAATTAGGAATGCTTGAACAAATGATGCCTTCAATTCCGGGAATGGTTGCTGAGAAAATAGGAAAAGAAGATTATACTTTAGAAGATTTGAAAAAGTGGAAGCCAAAACAAGAAAATGACAAGCAAATCCGTCAATTGGCAATCATGATGAAAATAGGAGAATTTTCTGCGGAACAAATCCAAAAGCAGAAAGAGCAAATCCAAAACATGATAGATACACATTTAAACAAGGATTTTGATGGAAGAAAAGTGGTAGGAGACAACCCGGATGATTTTACCGATGTTCATTATGGGAACAATGACGTAGAAGGACCTGATGCACTTCATGGAACACACGTGGGAGGAATTGTTGCGTCCATTAGAGGAAATGAGTTAGGTGGAGATGGTGTTGCTGAAAATGTAAAATTAATGTCACTTCGTGCAGTGCCTGATGGAGATGAGTTTGATAAAGATATTGCATTAGCAATTCGATATGCCGTAGATAATGGAGCTAAAGTGATAAATATGTCTTTTGGTAAAGCATATTCTCCTCATCAAAAAGAAGTTTATGAAGCATTAAAATATGCTGATTCTAAAGGGGTTCTTTTAGTGCATGCTGCAGGAAACGATTCTAAAAATATTGATACGGAGCCTAACTTCCCTACGTATAAATACTCAATGCAAAAAGAGCGATTAGATCATTATCTGACAATAGGAGCATCTACGAGATATAAAAAGAAAAAATTAGTAGCTCCATTCTCTAATTATGGAAAAGAAGGGGTGGATGTATTTGCTCCCGGAATGGAAATATACAATTCGGTTCCGCAAAGTGAATATAAAACTTTACAAGGGACATCAATGGCGGCTCCAATGGTATCGGGAGTAGCGGCATTGCTCAAATCGTATTTCCCTGATTTTTCAATGAAAGAAATTAAAGAAGTAATGCTTTCCACAGCAAAATCATATAAGGGTAAAATGCAAACACATCCTGAAACTAAAGAATTAGTTGACTTTGCAGAATTGTCTCAAACAGGAGCGGTAGTTAATATAAAAGCGGCTATAAAAGAATTAAAAAAGAGAGAAAAACAAAGAGCAAAGAAAAAATAAACATTCTTTTAGAATTTTTTTAAAAAAAACGGGAAATCTTTTGGTTTCCCGTTTTTTACTAAATAACAATAGTTAGAGATATTAATAAAAAACTACTTTTGCCGGAATGAATTTATCTTATTCAAAAAATTTTTGGGCAATTTCTTTTTCCTTATTGCTCTTTATGATTAGTTTCAATCTTATTCTACCTGAGATGAATACCTATATTACGGACATCGGAGGAGAAAAGTATAAAGGACTAATCATTACTTTATTCACCGTTAGTGCTTTAATTTCCAGACCGTTTTCAGGTAAATTGTCAGATAAAATCGGAAGAAAAAAAGTGATGTTGTTAGGAGGAGGAGTAGCGGTACTTATTTCCATGCTGTATCCTTTGTATCCTCTCGTTTTTTATTTTTTGACTTTACGTTTTTTTCATGGTTTTAGCGCAGGGTTTTTACCAACCGGAGCAACTGCAATGATAACGGATATTCTTCCCGCAGAAAAAAGAGGGCAGGGAATGGGGATTTTTGGAGTTTTTATTTCTTTGGGTATAGGAATAGGTCAATTTCTATCTTCTTCTATCCGTAAAGAGGTTGGGATAAACAACTTGTTTATTCTTGCGGCAATTATCGCTGCATTATCGGTGTTATTAATCGCTTTAACAAAAGAAACACTTAAGAATAAAAAACGATTTAGATGGTCGGTTTTAAAAATAGGAAAAGAAGATATTTTTGAAAAAAGCGTGCTTCCTTCTGCCATTGTCATGTTCTTGTCAGCAACATCTTCAGGGATTATTTTTGTTTTGGTACAGGATATTTCTGTTTTTTTAAATATTGAAAATAAAGGATGGTTTTTTGGAATATATGTATTCTTTACCATTTTTGTTCGTTTTTTCGGGAGTGGTATCTCAGATAAAATAGGAAGAAGAAAAACCTTGCTGATAGCGATGAACTTAATGATTGTGAGTATGTTTTTGTTAGCTATAACAAGCAATATAGAAATCTTCGGAATTTCTGCTATAATGTTTGGTATTGCAACAGGTATTTCAAGTCCGACATTGTTTGCATGGATGGCGGATTTATCTCATCCCGATAGAAGAGGTGTTGGTTCTGGAACTTTGTTTATTGCTCTTGAAGCCGGAATAATGCTCGGCTCTTTAAGTACTTTATTGACTTATGACAATACGATTAAATCTCTACCGGAAGTATTTGGTTTTGGAATTATGTTATTGATATGGGCAGTGTTTTATTTAATATGGCATTTGAAATATAAAGTTTCTAAAACATAACGAAAAAGATTTTCTCTTTAGATTTATTGATATTAAAAGCTCCATATTTTACACCTGATAATTCAATTAATTTTTTTATTAAATCAGAGAAAAATAAATTGAACCTATATATTTTATTTTATATATTTACATCAGTAAAAACAACCAACCTTAAAACTAAGAATTATGAAAAAGACAAACATTATTACAATCTTTTCCTTGTTAATAGCAACTACATTACAAGGACAACAACCCACTTATGAATGGACAAAAACATTCGGAGGAACAAATACTGATATTAGCAACTCCATCACCGTAGATGATGTTGGGAATATTTATACGACTGGATATTTCCAAGGAACCGTAGATTTTGACCCCGGAAACGGAAACGATAATCAT
>JALWLM010000340.1 GCA_027084145.1 Crocinitomicaceae bacterium
ATTAATAATCATTAAACTTACAAAAAAAGAAGAGTTGTAACAACTCTTCTTTTTTAAGATATTGAAAACCTAATATACTTATTCTAATATAATCTTTCTTATAGAAAGATTTGATTCCGTTCTTATTTTCAATTGATATACTCCTTTAGCATATCCTAATAAAGAAATTTTTATCTCGTCTTTTCCTTTATTATTTTCTGATACAAGAACCCTTCCGGACATATCAAAAACTTCTATTTCAAAATCTTTATTCTCAGAAGTTTTAATTGTCAAAATTCCGGCAGTAGGATTCGGATATACTAAAAACTCATCATTATCCATCTCTTCTAATCCTGAAGTATTAAGGTTTACTGTAATTGTTTGACTCGATGTACAACCATTCGAATCTGTTACTGTTATGGTATAATCTCCTGCAGACAAATTATTAATATCTTCTTGTGCGGAAGTAAATCCATTAGGTCCTGTCCAGGCAATTGTGTAAGAAGGTACTCCTCCGGAAATTGTCACATCAATCGAACCTGAGTTTGGACTTGTCTCATCGGTTACATTATCAACAGTAATCGTTATCTGTGACGGTTCTGTTATTGTATCTGATATTGTTGATGTGCAAGCGTCTCCATCAACAACCGTTACCGTATAAACTCCCGCTGACAGCCCTGTGAATGTATTGTTTGTTATCGGACCGTTACCTATATCATAGGTAGCTCCTATAGAGTTCCCTGTAATGAAGTTAACGGTTAATGTTCCATCACTTCCTCCTTGACAAGTTGTTGGTGTAGTCGTTGTTGAAAGGGTCACATTACAACTTGATGGGATACAGAAGTTATTTGTTTCAGAATTTCCAAAAGCGGGATTTTGAATAGAATCTAATATATTCCCATTTGCATCATAAATATAATATGAACCTATTGTTGAACAACCTAAAGGATAAGACATTCCATCCCCATAATCATCATAAATAACAAAATCATAACATGTTCCTTCTTGTAAACAAACTTGCTCTGTTATTGTTGTTTCATTTCCATATGCACCTGCATCTCCGGGTGTTGCAGTTTGCCCTCCTCCCGGAGGAATTGTTGTTCCTGTATTACCTCCAAAGAATAAAACATTTGAAGAAGCATCTACTATTTCCCAATAAGTTTCATATCCATAACAATCGGTATTAATCTCTATTGTTGTTGTGACCGTATTAGGAAAAGTCGTATAATTAGAAAGAGTAGCGTCATTGGAAGAATTAGAATCCGTGTTTCCGTTAGGCATACTGGAAGCGGCATTAAAAACATGCGATCCTCCGGTCGTTGTTAACGTTGGAAGTGTTATATCTATCGTATTTGTAGAAGCTAAAGAGCCTGTCCAGTTATAAGTCATCGGTGTTCCTCCATCAATGTCATAAATAATCGTAGCTGATGTTATTGTATTGGTTCCAAAATTTTTTAATGTAACAATAGGGTCAAATGAATCTCCACACAAATCTCCTGATGGCATTGATATCGCTACAATCCCTATATCATCGCTGGCTAACGGGGCATTTGGGTCATAACCATCTAATACGGTTACCCCACTACTATTTGGGTCTAACCATGTTACCAAATGATTTGCCGGTGTACTTCCTGACGGGTTCCATGAATATGATAATTTTCCATAATAATCCGGTGCGGATAAATTTGAACACGAAGCCCCTCCGCCCCATAATTGACCGATAATTCTTTTATTATTATCAAATAAAGGAGAACCTGATGATCCCGGTTCCGTTGTCGTATTTCTATCCCATTCCACAACCCATTGACTATTCGGCTCACTTGATCCCATCCCATTTCCCTCTGTCAACGGAGCGTCATCAAAAGATATTTTTTTAATGTCTCCGGAAGGGTGATGAATACAAACAGCTGTCGGTGGTGCCACATCTGCATTATTCCATCCTGAAAAATAAGCATTGTAAGAAGAAGGTATCGTTCCTCCAACCAATCCTCCTGTAATTTCTACCAAACACATATCCGAAGGTGTTCTTCTTGCTCTTAAAACAGCACCTGAAAGAGAAGTGAAACTTGGTGAACTAGGAGGGTTTGTGCATGTAGAGGATTGCCAATTAAAACGGAAGACCCAATTTGTAGGGTCAGAATAACAATGATTTGCTGTTAATACATAAGGTGTTCCATCATTTAAAGTATTATTAATTAATGCCCCTGTACAAAAACCATTTCCTCCCGATACAAGCATCACTACCGATCTAATTTGATCTTGCCATGGAGCCCCATCAGGACAAGCGACATTCATGTTACAACTTCCCGAAGAACCAAATGCTTTTTCTTGAAATTCTTTTGCGGTACGATAGCCATGTGTTACTTTTTCAACCGTTAGACTTCTAGGTATATTTATGTTTTGCGGAGCTACATAATATTCTACAATGACCTCACTACCCGGAACAAGCTCTGTTCCAAGCACCCCTTGATAAACATGTTTATCCGTAAATTTACCAAGAATAAAACTTTTATCCGGATTGTAAACATACAGTTCATTTCCGGAAGGAATTTGTAAATCTTTAAATGTTAAATTAACGGTTAAAGCATTTTGACAAGTTAATTTTAATAACCATAATTTTCCTCCGTTTGGTAAATCTACCCAAGTCCCTGAATTTGTGAAATTCAAATTTGTTATATTATTATATCCAAATCTCCAAGGCCCCGATTTTGTAGCATCAACTATAGAATCTTCTGACCTCAACGCTTGAATATCCGGAGTATTAAATACAACATGATCAACCTGTTGGCTCGCAATTGTTTTTTGAAATACGTATCGGGGATTTCCTCCGTCTCCTTGTTGTGCAAAGGTGATTGTCGAAAAAATCAAAAATAAATAGAATAAACTTAAATGTTTCATTGTTTTTTGTTTTATAGTTTATAGTTATAAGTTTAGTTGTAAATTTTTCTAATTTGGAGTTAATCTTCTTTTTTAATTTTCATTCAATGCGATTACTTGTTTCACTTCAGGTGCTTCTCTTTTTACGGTTTCTTCCAAGCCTGCTTTTAATGTCATCATAGACATTGAACAATCTTTACAGGAACCCAGTAACCGGACAACGACAGTAGCATCATCTCTCACTTCTACAAATTCCATATCTCCATTATCCGCATGTAAGAACGGACGCAGTTGCTCTATTGCTGCAATGACTTTTTGTTTAATTACTCTTTTATCTAACGGCATTAGTTACTTCTTTTCGCTTATGTTCCTCTACTTCCTTTACAAATTTCTCTGTTAATTCTTCAAATGCTTTCGCTGTAATTGTTCCGCCCTGAAATACTGCCGGCCGTCCCGAATCCCCGGCTTCCCGTACGCTTTGGACCAGGGGTATATGTCCTAAAAAAGGAACTCCCATTCCTTCTGCTAAATTTTTAGCTCCATCACGTCCAAAAATATAATATTTATTTTCCGGTAATTCTGCCGGAGTGAACCAAGACATATTCTCTACAATTCCTACTACAGGAACATTAATAGAATTCATTTTAAACATATTTACTCCCCTTCTTGCATCTGCTAAAGCAACTTCTTGAGGGGTACTGACAATCACCGCTCCGTCTAAAGGAACTGTTTGCACTAAAGATAAATGAATATCACCTGTTCCCGGTGGTAAATCTACCAATAAAAAATCCAATTTATCCCAATAAGCATCCGTAAACATTTGTGTCATTGCTTTTGCCGCCATGGGACCTCTCCAAACAACTGCATTGTTTTGATCTGTAAAAAAACCTATGGATAATATTTTTATTCCATAACTTACCAAAGGACTAATCATTGGTTTGCCCTCAACTTCAATCATGACAGGTTTTTCTCCTACCAAATCAAACATTGTAGGCATCGACGGCCCATAGATGTCTGCATCGACTATTCCTACTTTGTAACCTGCTTTTACCAATCCTCCAGCTAAATTTGCTGTAACTGTTGATTTTCCTACACCTCCTTTTCCTGAAGCAATCGCTATGATATTTTTAACTTTTGGAAGAATCTTTCGTAGTCCTTGTGATTTTCTCTCTTCTTGAGAAATACCCTCAATTTCAATATCCACTTTTAATTCTTTCCCAAAAGCTTTTTCGATATTAAACAACACGGTTTCTTTTAGTCTTTTTCGAAAATGCATTGCCGGATTAGAAGCCCTCACTTTTAAATACAAGTGACTCCCTTCTATTTTAAGTGTATCAATAAGATTTGCTGAAACGATATCCTTTTTTAATTCGGAATCCAGCACATTGCTTAATACTTTTAATATTTTCTCTCTTGTCACCTCCACCATTATACTTCTTTCTCTTTCTCTCTAAAAGACTTTATTGATTTTGCCATTAAATCTATAATATATTTTTCATGACCTTCTGCTCTAGATTTCAATTCATAAGTTATTCCATTAACGGTTTTTTGACCATAAACATGAAATGAACGATGTTCTATACCTACGGTATTTGGTGCGTTTTTCTCTCCATCTACAACCAATTTACGTTCATAAACAATTAAATCGGGTTCATCTACCAAATATTTTATTTCATAAAAATCCTTTTCTGCTAAAGTCTTTTTTTCAACCTCAATCAAATCTGTAATATTAGCATAATCTTCAATTAACAATTGAAAATTCGGACCTACATGAATTGTCCATTTTATATCTGATGGTATGTGTTCAACTACCGGTTTAGAGGCTCCTATATTTGCTGTTTCATCAGGCAGAGCTATAATTGCCGGAATTTCATATGGTTTTAAATCAAAATCTTGAAACTCATAATATTCATCTTCATAGCTGATTTCCGACGATGGTTCTTCCTTGTTTTCTTTGTTGTTACAAGAAACTACTATTATTGATAACAGGGAAAATATAATCAGCAAGCCTTTTTTCATCTTATACAATTTTTATGACACTTAACAAATATACAAATTAAATCGTTTTTTTCATTCTTTAAATAATTAAAACACCTCGTTTTCCTTCTAATACAGAAAGTTCTATCATGTTTTCCTCTCTAATTGACTCCGGAACGAAAATGAATTTTTTGTCATACATTTTATTTCCAATCCAAAAACTTATGAAATATTCATTGGTTAATGAAAATAAATCTTCCATTATCGGTTCTATTTTTGCCGCTTGATTTGAGGCTAAAACAGCTATTCGATGACGAAGCGTCGATGTTTTCTTCTTTTCTTTTGTTTTCGGATCCACTCCATATCCCGTACTGGTGATTAATACCTCTTCTATGATTTCGTTGCTTATATTAATAAGATATACGTTATATATTTTCTTTCCTTCCTCTCCCTTATCTTCAACAACGGCTACACCTACATCTTTTACTTCCGGAAAATCAATATCTTTTCTCATGGTTTGCTATATCTTTACCTATTTTTAAGTATTTTAGAAAATCAATTGAATGTCCTACCTTAAACTTATTTTCTTCAAAATAAACAGGGTCATTTTTTCTTCTTTTATCAAGGGCAAAGTTCTTTTGTTTTTTTTCACCTAAACGTACAATCACGATATTTTCTTCCGGAATTGCAATAATATATTGACCAAATGCTCCTCTAAAATAATTCACTTTAGTATTGTTGTCCAAATATGTCCAAATTTGATACCCATATCTATAATTAGGGATCCGCTCTTCCGTCATTAAATGAAAACGAGGGCGAACCATCTCTTTAAAATATTTTTCAGGAATTAATTCTTGGTCTTTAATCTTACCTTCCTTTTCCAACAATATTCCTAAACGACCAAAGTCTCTTGCAACTGCATAAAAACAACAGAACGCTTTTTCATCTCCATTTTTCCTATCCAGACTCCAATACGCATCTTTTTTTCCAATCTTATTCCAAATCTTTTTCTCCGCATACTCCGTTAAATCTTCCCCCGTAGCTTTTTCTATAATATATCCGAGTATTTGCGTATTTACACTTTGGTATATGAATTGTTTCCCGGGATCTTGTTTTACATCTACAGATGTTATTATTTTATATAAATTTGTTCCGTAATACGCTTCTGCATTATCTGAAAAGGGATTTTTTGTACTTTCTGACCAATCCAGACCGGAAGACATTGTTAACAAATCTTCAATGGTGATTTTCTTTTTACTTCCTTGTTTAAATTCAGGGATATACGTATATACAGGTTCTTTTAACGATGAAATATGACCTTCTTCCATTGCTATTCCAACCAACATCCCTACAATGGTTTTGGCCATTGAAAATGAGTTAGAATATGTTTCTTGATTGTGGCTGTTAAAATATTTTTCAAAAATAAGGGTATCATTTTTAAACACTAAAAAAGCACGAGTTTTCATTTTACCCATCCACTTTTCATCTTCTTCTTTTAATTTTCCTCGTGTCTTTTCAATAATTGATATTTCATGATCCCCTACAGAAACTGTTGAATACGGAAATTTTTTTAAGTCATAAATAGAAGGATGTAGTTCTCCTTTCAGATAAGTTCTTGCTATACCTCTGTAAACATAGCTTTTACCTGATAATATGATACCTACATTTATCAATATAAATATCCCTATAAAAACCATCCCTATTTTTTTCCATTTCTTCATACTAATCAATATAATCGTATTCAAATAATTCTGCTAATTTCCCTTTTAATATTTTTTTTACTTCTTCAATATCCACTTTTTGATTTAACTCTTTTTGCATAGAAGTTACACCTTTTCCTTGTATTCCGCAAGGAATGATATTATTAAAGTAATTAAGATCGGTGTTTATGTTAAAACCTATACCATGCATTGTTACCCAGCGAGAGCTTTTTACACCTATCGCACAAATCTTTCGCTCCATAGAAGTTCCTCCATCTATCCAAACTCCTGTCAATCCTTCAACCCTACCTGCTTCTATCTCGAATTCTTTTAATGTTTGGATAACCGCTTCTTCCAAATATCGTAAATATTTGTGTATGTCCGAAAAAAAATGATCCAAATCAAAAATAGGATAAGCGACTAATTGTCCCGGTCCATGATAAGTGATATCTCCTCCTCTATTGATTTTATAAAATGTTGCTTTTTTTTGTCTTAACATTTCTTCTGACAGTAGTAGATGCTGTTCTGCTCCACTTTTTCCTAACGTGTAAACATGAGGATGCTCACAAAACAGTAAATAATTCTTTGTCGGCTCCAAGCTTTCTCCATTCCTCAATTTGATTTTTTGAGCAACTGTATTTTTAAACAAATCTTCTTGATAGTCCCATGCTTTCTTGTAGTCTATGAGACCGAGGTCTTCAAAAATAACCTGTTTACTCATTGCTTTCTTTTATTTTTTCTTTGAGAAAATCAATCACATCAATCTCCATAGGGTCAACTTCATTTTTTCCGGAAAGATATAATGATGCCCAATCAACCACATGGATTAAATAAATGAACTGTTCTATAATAGAAACTCCTTTTGCTTCTATCTTCATTACAAATGGTGTTTTTTTAGAAATCAAAGAAGATGTGATTCCCATCCTCTTTTGATTTTTCTTGTTTTTTAGGTCACCTATTAATTCAAAAAACACTACGGCAAAACGCTCATCTCCTCCTCCCCATCCGACAAGTTCATTGTGATTCATTTCCGGAATCACATGGTGCCAACATAACACTTTACTGTTCTCATTGAATTGCTGCCGTGCTCTTATCAATACCGGCTCCATGATTGCCTCCCCATATAACACAGGTACTTTTCTATAAAGGAATAACGCTAAATCCTGTGCTTTTTCTTGAATGTTTAATTTTTCTTTTTCAATTAATGTTTTTGCTGAAAGAAAATCATTTTTTCTTTCTTCTGAAATCCACTTATTTTTTATAAAAATACCGAATAATTGAATTAAAGAAAAAGCTAAAGCTGTCCTTGGCGGTTGTCCTCCGGGAATAAGAATTATATCACATTCGTTATCCCGACAAAATTCTTGTAACTTTCCTCCGGAACTAATACCGATAATCTTAGCTCCCTTTTCTTTTGCCTTTTCAACACATGATAGTGTTTCTTCCGTATTTCCCGAATAAGAAGAAGCTATAACAAGTGTATTTTCATCTACATAAGATGGGATATTATAATGATGTACTGTTTCTATTGGGATTTCAACTTCCTTCTCTGCTATTTTTTTAAAAATTCGACCTCCTATTCCTGACCCTCCCATTCCACAAATTACAACATTTCGGATATTATCATATGCTCTTATGGAAGCTTCATTGGATATTTTTATTCCTTCTTCTATATTCTTAGAAAAATTATCTATCAATAATTTCATTTCACTCATGCCTTAGCTTCTTTATTCCTCGTAAAAATAATTAGAAATGTGAAATAATAATGTTTGTCCTTTCATTATTTATCATTCCCTTTCTTCTTGTACCCTATTCAAAAAATCCGAAATAACTCTTCTGTCTTTTTTTGTTGGTTTTCCGGAACCGTGTACTCTGTAAGTTTTTTGTGCTTCTCGGAACAACTTATATTTTTGTTTTTCTTCCTCCGGTGTAATATCTTTAATGTATTCGTCTACTAATTTTGCTCCTATTCTCCTGTCTAATAAATTCAGTATTTTGTACCTGAACTTTGCCGTGTGTCGAATGATTGTAACTTCATCTCCTATCTTAACATCTTTAGATGCTTTTACTTCCTTATCATTCAACCGAACTTTCCCTTTAGATATCATTTGTGAGGCTATTGATCTTGTTTTGGCCAACCTCACACACCATACAAATTTATCGATTCGACAAGTTCCCATTTAGTATTGATTCCTCTTTAATCGTTCTTCTACTTCCTTTAGATTTTGTTCTTTCTTTTTTGCTCTTGTTCTTATTGCTGTCTTTGTAAAATATTTATGTGATTTAAGGAATTTTACCTGAATTTCATCCCATTCTCTTTTACTTGATATTTTTCCATGCTCTATCAGTTCTTTACATAATCGACTTGCTATTTCATGAAAATCATCCCTTCCCAAATAATCTAAATCTGCATCACAAATAATCTCTTCCAGCTTATTCTTGGGATTATGAGGAATTTTAGTCACATAAATCAACTCCTTTATTTTATCTACATGCTCCTGCGTATAACCAAACTTAGGAAGTATTTCTTGTGCCATTCTAACCCCTATTTCTTCATTATCTTCATATTTCTCAACAAAACCTGCATCATGATATGATGCCGCTGTCTTTAACAAGAAAAGGCCCTCATCGGTAACACCTTCTTCTAATGCAATACGCTCAACAGCATTCACAACATCTAAAGTATGCTCCAATCTGTGATAGTGAAGACTCTCTGACAATCGCTCCTTGAGTACACGGTGAATATATCTCTCCGCTTTGTAATAATTAATAGAACTATAATGATGAAGCTCTACAATCTTATGAAACTTAGCATTTGGAAACACACCTTTCCCTCCTTTTGAAAGCTCTTTTTTAATTCCAATCACCTCATATATATCGACAAGCTTATGATTCTTCGTTTCCGCTTTACCGACATAAACACATTCAAAATAAGGTTCTATGTATTGAAATGTATCCCCTGTTATCGTCACTTTCCCCGGTTTACCCAACATCTCCATACGTTGAGCAACATTAACCGTTTCTCCCCAAATATCAAACGCCAACCGCTCTCGTCCTATAACCCCGGCTGTTACTTCTCCCGTATTAATTCCCAGTCTAAGTTCCCAATATTCCCTACCGTTTGCAATTGCATCACTCTGTCTGGTCAGCATATAATCTTGTATCTGTATTCCTGCCAAACAAGTATCTATCGGATTCGTTTTATTTCTTACAGGTACCCCTCCCGCACACATGTAAGCATCTCCTATTGTTTTTATTTTTTCCAGATTATTACGAATAATGATTTCATCAAACTTCCGAAAATAAACATCTAATTTCTTAACTAGTTCCGAAGGAGGTATTCTTCCTGATATTTTTGTGAATCCGACAAAATCTGTAAACATCACTGAAACCATACTGTAAGACCTAGCACTAACCCTACCTCTTTTAATCAACTCATTTGCTGTTGATTCAGGAATTACATTTTTTAATAACTTTTCCGTTTTTTCTTTTTCTTTCTCAAGCTCTTTCTGTTTTTCTTCCAGTCGTCTTTTTTGTTGTTCGATTTTTTTGTTTTTCTTAACAATCTCTTTTGTTCTTTCTTTAATTTTGACCTCTAGAAGAACTTGCTTTTTCCTTGATTCTTCAGCCCGCTTTTTGAATAAATATTGTATCATCAATAATAACAACACTCCTATCCCTGTAATAAAATACCAAGTTGACCAAAAGGGGGATTTAATAATTATTTTCAACTCTGCCGGATAAACACTCCATTCCCCTTCTCCTATTCTCGCATACACTTTCAAAACGTATTCTCCACGAGAAAGTGAGGGGAAGTTTATTTCATTTCCTGATCCAATCAGAACCTCCTGTTTTTCTCCATTGTACTCAAGTACATACTTAAAGTTAATTAAATCCGGTTTACTGATATCTGTCGGCTGAAATAGTAAAGAAAAACTTCTTTGGCTATAGGGTAATATGATTTGTTCTGTTTCTGATATTGGTCTTTTCAATATATCATTTCCAAAGACTATTTCCTTACCTTCAACCAATAAGTGGGTAAAAATAACATCTACATTTCTTTTATATAATTTTAGATTTTCAGGATAAAAAAAGTTATATCCTGCCACTCCTCCAAAAAACAGCATCCCTTCCCTATTTTTAAAATAGGCTCCAAAATTAAACTCTCTACTCATCATTCCTTCTGCTTCAGTAAACACACGAACATTTTCGCTTTTTATGTTTAACATACAAAGCCCTCTATTTGTGCTAAACCATATATTTCCTTTATTATCTGATAAAACGCCATAAACAACATCGTTGGGTAATCCGTTTTTTCTGTTGTAAGTCGTAATTTTATTTTTATCCTCTTCCCATTTTATTAATCCCGACCCTAGTGTTCCCAACCAAAAAGTTCCTTTTTCGTCTATTAATATGGAGGTTATAAATGTGGGGGTTTTTATTTTATCATTGTATTGATATGGGACAATTTTATATTTCCCTTTTTCTTCTTTTAATTGATTTAACCCTCCTGAACTTGTTGCAAACCAAATATTTCCTTTCTGATCTTTATAAACAACCCTGCAAACCCCTTTGACAATTGTCTCTTCTTTGTTTTCAAAATAATGCTTAAATAATTCAACCGTTTTTGTTTTATGATTATACAATGCTACACCTGAATTTGTTCCTATCCAATATTCATCAGGTTTTCCTTTTACAATCTTATAAACTCTATTAAATTCACCCCCTTGGTTTGAAAGTTTTATTTTTTTCAAAGAATAATCTTTATTATAAGTAACAAAATGATAAAGACCGTCTGCTTTTCCCAGTAAAAGATTTCCTTTTGATATCGGACAAATCGAGAAAACCATAATATCTTTTCTTAACTTCTCATCTTTTTAAAAAAAAAAATGGATGAACTTTTTACTCTTATCGTCAAGTTTAGATAATGAAAAGTCTTGTCCTATATGTAAATCTCCTGCATCATTTTCAGCAAAACACCAGACATTTTTTGAAGGAAGCCCTTTATGAGGAATTATACTTGGTCCTACACCATAAAATCCTTTGTTTTTAGGGTCAAAGTTAGACAACCCTCCTAATGTTCCTATCCAAAAAGTTCCTGCTTTATCTTTTGTTATTGTTGCTATATTATTACTGACAATAGAATTCTCTTGAAAAGCATCTGCTACACAATGTTCTACAACTTCTCCTTCTTTGATAATATAAAGTCCGTTATTCCCTGTTCCAATCACCCATCCTACTTCTTCCTCTATAAACAAATCAGTAATATTCATGTCATTTATTGACAATTCGACAATTTTAGCTTCTTTAATTGGAAATGAGATTTTAAAAACTCCTTCTGAAGTAGCTAAAAAAGTTCCTTCGGGGAAATTTCTTATATTGTTAATTTTCAACTTATCCGCCTTACTTTTAACTCTTACTTCTTCCCATGTTCCTTTTTTTTGAAAGAAGACACGACCTTCTTTTGTTGATAGCAATAAATCTTTTCCTTCAACCAAAAGTATATTTGTAATGACTCCTTGATTAAATTTCTCTTTTCGGAAAGATTTATTTTTCTTGTCAAAAGAATATAAGTCTCCTTCAGAGGAAACAAGGTAGATATGATCCTCATTCCCTGTAATTGATATAATATTATTTAATCTTGACTTTTGATTTACATAAAAAGTTTTAAACTCATTTTTATACAAATCATAAAAAACGAGTCCTTTATGTGTCCCAAACCAAAGGTTTCCGTTCTCATCCTTATAAGAACACTGGAAAAAATCATTTTTTATTTCCGGTGTAACAAAAGAATTAAATTCATCAAACTTTTGACCATTGAACCGGTTCAACCCATCTTGTGTTCCAATCCACAAAGAATATAAGTCATCTTGAACAATCGTTAATACCGCACTTTGCGAAAGCCCGTCACTAATGGTGTAATTTCTAAACTTATAACGGACTTGGGCATTAGAAATAATGCTTAGCAATAAAAACAAAAAGAACGTTAGCTTTTTCCACATAAGTTTTATTGTTCCGGCATCTGTTCTTTTTGTGACGCCATTTGCTCCATGTCTCTATCAAATAAATAAAGACCACCTTTATCTTCTCCCGTAAGATTAATTCTG
Source organism: Crocinitomicaceae bacterium (assembly GCA_027084145.1). Classification (GTDB taxonomy): domain Bacteria; phylum Bacteroidota; class Bacteroidia; order Flavobacteriales_D; family Crocinitomicaceae; genus UBA4466. Next base: position 12,641 of record JALWLM010000340.1, read on the forward strand.
TCAAGTATTGTTTTCGCTTGTGCCTCTTCCTCTAATTGTTCGGCGACATACCATTGTAAGAAGTTTTGTGTGGTATAATCTTTTTCTTCCAAACAAATTTCTACCAGTTTATTGATACTTTCCGTTACTGCTACTTCATGTTCTAATAGTAGCCCAAAAACTTGCTTAATCCCATCAAAATCATTCTGTGGAGCATTTATTCCGGGTATTAAAGCTTTTCCTCCTCTCTCATTTACAAAGTGGATTAACTTTAACATGTGAAATCGTTCCTCATCTGATTGGGCATAAAAAAATGTTGCTGTTCCATTCAATCCTTTTTCTTCCGCCCAAGAAGCAATTGCTAAATAAAAATGAGATGATTCCGCCTCTTTCTTTATTTGTTCATTTAATGCTTTTTCTACTCTAGTATTCACTTTGATTTATTTTTATAATTTTAATTCTCGTTAAAGTTAACAATTTT
>JALWLM010000341.1:0-1934 GCA_027084145.1 Crocinitomicaceae bacterium
GAACTTTATTAACCAACATCCCGAACTTGGCTATTCTTCTTATTCCGAATTCGTTCGGGAGGCCGTGCGCCAGTATCTCTTTAAACTTAAAGGCTTGGAATAGCTGTGCTTCCGCGTCCGCGCTCACGCTTTCACCTCCTGCGCCTGCGCAAAATACGCTTGTAGATCCAAAAGCTTCTCCCGCACCGCATCCGTGACAAAATCCGCAATTCCTTTGTATCCCAGCTCTGGATGCATCAAGATAAACTGCTCCACAGCGTTCAGTAGCGGTTCTTTCAGTCTTATGCTTCTAAATCCATCATCACTCATTTTTATCACAATATTATGACATGATTGATGAGTATATAAGTTTTGTGCCAATATTAACACAAAATTAACTTAACAATGTTTGTATATTTGTGTGTTATTATTATCACATATATGCCTGAAAAAAAGCCGCGTTGGAAAACTGTTTCCATACCTGTCGAAGTATGGGAAAAGACGAAATATATGGTTGAGAGCGGTGAGTTAGATATGTATCACACACCTTCAGAGTTTATCATCGACGCGATTCGCCGCAGATTGGATGAACTAGATAAGATTAAAATTGTAGGTGAGGAATATAACTTGAGCGAGGAAGAGATAAAAAGAATGGCGAAGTTAGAACATACGAACATTGCGGTAAACGGGGGCAAAACAATCATAGCGATCAAAGACCACACAGATGGGAGAATCTATGATGTTGTACTTTCACGGGGACACAGGCACATACATCTCTTCTGCATGGGGGATCAATCATTCGACTGCGTGCACGTGAAATATGTATGGCACATTATACTCCCGCGGTTGAAAGAATATATCGAAATGTACAGGAAGAAGCGGGAGAAGTGAAAATTTTTTCGCCCAGGACCTTACGGTCCTGCGAAGAAAACATCGCCCTCACGGATTGGTGTTTTTCATACAGAAATCGGGGGTTTTCGTGCAAAAAGGAAGGCCTCTTATCTGCTGATTTCTTCGTCCGGGGTCCGGAGCTCCCGCGATGAAATGATGAATTTCTTGAAGATGGGATTTTTCCAGCGGGAGTTATGTTAGCATACGGCTTTTTGTTACTCGCTGAACAGGACTTAAATTTTAGTGGTAAATGTAAATCCAGAAAAAAGAACCTTTTTAATCCGCCACGGAATTTTTTAATGAGATATATACGTTGGGTAGCCTAGGCAGAACCCGAATCTTTGGAAGAAATTATAGCTAAAGCAGAAGCGAATGAGTTTGCGTCAGCCGAATACGATAAATCTTTAAAAGATTTGAATGAGTGGAAATTTATCTATGAAAAGAGGTTTCAAGATCTTATAAGGTCTTAGTTGCTCAGGTCAGTTCTTAAATAAGATTGTGCTTTATAGCATTTTGTGAAAAGAAACGTGAAACCATTAGTTAAGTGGGCTGGCGGCAAAAGACAGATACTTAAGCATCTGTTAAGGTATATTCCAGATAAGTGGGAAACATACCATGAACCATTTGCTGGGGGGCTTGCACTTCTCACAGCACTATATAACAGAGGGCTAATCAACGATTCACATCGTGCTGTAATCTCAGATTTGAATACAGAGCTAATAAATCTTTATAGAGTTGTGCAAAATAAACCTGAGGAACTCATAGAGGCCATTCACGAAATAGACAAAACTAATAACCGGGAGACCTACCTGAAGAACAGAAAACAGTTTAATGAAATCCGTGGTAAAGATAAATATGCTGTAGAGCGTGCTGCGCTGTTTCTTTATTTAAATAAGTATGGATTTAACGGATTATGGAGAGTCAACAAAAAGGGAGAGTTTAACGTACCATTTGGAAGGTATAAGAATCCACGATTACCAACTAAAGAAGAGATTTATGCGTTTCACGAGATGCTCTTATTCGTAAACATATTGAATAAAGATTTTGAGGTGGCTGTGAAGGAT
>JALWLM010000341.1:1944-3181 GCA_027084145.1 Crocinitomicaceae bacterium
GGTTAAGCCTGGAGATTTCGTTTATTTCGATCCACCATATCATCCAGTTTCAGATACCGCTTATTTTACAGATTACACCGCGGAGGGATTCGATGAGAAAGAACAAACAAGACTTGCAATGGTAACTAAGAATTTATCAGAAAGAGGGGCATATGTGATGGTTAGTAATTCTGATACTCCTTTAATTAAAAAACTTTATAGCGGATATAACATCATCCCAATAGTTGCAAATAGAAGTATAAGTAGTAACCCTAAAACTAGAAAGAAAGCAGCAAGGGAAGTAATAATAATAACATACAATATAACTGGGAGATGAGATAAATGGGTCCTGGAGGAGGAAATACTAGAACAGGAAAAACCTTTGAAGATGTGATTAAGGCAGCGTTAATAAGTAATGGATATGGAGTATGCGAGCAAATAGTTATAGGAAAATCACTGTTCGGTGGAAATTACAAAGCAGATTTTGTGGTTTCTGATCCGCTACCTGGAACAAACAAATGCATTATGAGTAATCCAGGTAAAATAATAATAAGCTGTAAGTGGCAACAGGTACCTGGCACTGCTGAGCAGAAGTTGCTTTATGAAATTGCCTCACTCATAAAGATAATAAAAGAGTCTAACGGTGCATATAGCAAGGCATATGTGGCCCTTGGCGGTCCCGGGTTCTCTGCACACACAAAGAAGTATCTTCTCTCGCAGAGGCATAGAGAGATTCTGAAAGATGGAGAGCTTGTAGAAGTTCTATATATTGATGATATGATTGCTAAGATAAACAGCCATAGGCTTTAGTCAATTACTTTAACACTCTACAAGCGATGATTTTCTTGCCCAAGGCGACATGGTCTTATAAAGATTTATTCGTCCAGAGTCCGGAGTTCCCGCGATGAAACTTTCGCCCTGAACATCTGCTCTGGCCAATTAATGTTTAGATAAGAGGCCTTCAATTTTTGGACGGAAAACCTTGGGAATTTTACAGCAAAAACATCAATCTGTAAGGGGCGATATTTTATTCGTTACAGTTCTGGATATTGGACAAAAATTTTTTCGCAGTTGACTATAGCGAAGATTCTTTCGTTGAGGTTATATATGGTCCTATTACCTTGGGCGAAGAATTTTTCGAAATACCATGCTTTGTCGCATAAATAAAAAAGGGGATAGGATACTATGAGCAAATCAAACTTAGTTTAGTTACATACACGAAGCAGTGATGCTCAGAGAGTATGAAAAATATTGAAAA
>JALWLM010000342.1 GCA_027084145.1 Crocinitomicaceae bacterium
ACACAAAAGATATATATACAGAAATTTTAAAACTAACTTCCCCCTTCCAAGCCTTACTGCCACCGAACCTAATTATGGGCAATTCATTTAAGATTGCCAAAAGCGATCCCGGTTTTGATGTCCAAATAGAAAACCTAGATAAAAATAATTTAAACGATAAAAAAAAGACTATTGACATTGCTTCTACTGTATTAAAGAATTTTATGGGAAGGGCTGTTGTTAATTTGGTAAATAAAAATGAATTGAATATCACTATAGAATTAAAAGGACATCAACAGGTACATAAAAAAACTTATATAATTCAAGAAGACATGGGGACAGATGTTTATGCAGATATTCGTTTTTTCCCTAGAAGAAAAGGTCGTTTTTCAAATATTGATGTTGGAGGACACGATGCGGCGAATTGGATTAATGAAAATAGTGGTGTTTCTGTTTTTGATCATTATTTTAAAATGAAGCCATATGGAGAGAAAGATGATGATTGGCTGCATCTAGATATAGATAAGGCTCACAATGAAAGACATTGGCGTTCCTCTATGATGAAAAAATATTTTCCTATGACAGATGCTGAAATTAAAACACCAAAACTAAATCCTATGCTTAATTTGCCGGCAAATCATCAGCTTGTAGGAGCTGTATATGTCCAATCTGACAAAGGAACTGATTCTCAGAATTGCTTAATACCTTCAATGGATAGATCTGGCTTTGTGAACAATAAAGGATATGAATTACTAACAGAAATCATACGTTTTGCTATTGAACTGTTAACGAAATTTGATAAAGATGATATATTAGAAAAAGAACGTCTAGAAATAGAAGAAATGCGTAATCGCGCAAAAGAGGATATTCAGGAAGTTATTAAACATATTGAGTCTTCGGGTAGTCTATCTGCAGCGGACAAAAACAGGCTAATTGCAACATATGTGCACCTTGAAGAAAATATAGATGAAATTGATGCCTATAATCGAGAGTCTAGAGAAAGCTTAGAGATAATGTCATTATTGGGGGCGGTTGCTGGATTTATGACTCATGAATACCAAAGCACATTATTTGAACTTCAACAAGCGATTAATACGGTAAAAGGACTGACATCACAACACCCTGAGTTGCTTTCCGTACTTAAAAACCTAGAAAAATCTCTAGAATATTTTACTGGATATATTGAGTATACTACGTTTTTTATACGAAATATTAGACAAGACTCATCAAAAATAAAAGATATTAAAGTTCTTCCTAGGATAAAATATGTTTTAAATACATTTAAGCAGTTCCGGGAAGAACGTAAAATTAAAGTAGATTATCAAGATATTGATAAAGATTTATATGCTCCTGCTATTCCTCTTGCCATGTATGATGGTATCATACATAATTTATATAGTAATGCATTAAAAGCTTTGTTGTCCTATGATGCAAACCATGATAAGCAAAAGGAAATTAAAATTATTGCCTGGAACGAGAAAGAAAAACATTTTATACAGGTGATGGATAATGGACCAGGTATTCCAAAAGAAGTCCAAGAACGTATTTGGGATCCATTATACACAACAACTTCTTCAGAAAATAATCCATTAGGTTCTGGGATGGGAATAGGTTTGCCTATGGTAAAACGTGTAATTGAGTCTCAAAAAGGAAAAATAGAACTTGTTGCTCCTCCAGAAGGCTTTAATACTTGTTTTAGAGTAATGCTACCATACAAAAAGGAAAGAAAGTGAAGGTTTTATTAATTGATGACAACCCAAGCAAGAGAGAGGAAGTAGAGAGGGCTCTTTACAAAAAAGCAAAACAATTAAAAATAGATCTGGAAGTAGAAACTATTAACGAAGATAATATTGCCGATTATAACGCTAAAGAAAAGTCTAATAAGGGCACACAAGCGCCCGAAGATATATTAGCAGAAATATTCCAAAATAAGGGTGATATTGATTTGATTGTTCTAGATCATGATTTATCAAACTTAAACTCTTATCTGTCTGAACCTGTAGTATCAATAGCTAGTCATGCAGCATCAATCCCTGTATGCAGATATGCACGCGTAAATCGCACAACAACAATATCTAAACTTTCTGATGCGATAGAATCTGGAACAACCTTCTCTATACAAATAGATATACAAAATCCAGAAAGAGCGGCAGTAGAAATATTAGAAATATTGGATGGGTTTGTCCGACTAAAACAAAAGATAATGACACTTAAAAGCGAAGAACTAAATAAGGGACCTGCATCCATACTTGCTAATTTACTAGATGATAAAACACAGGAAGATTATCTTGCTCAATATTCAATAAGTGCTAACATAATGAATGAAATAATACAATTGAAATCAATAGACAAGATAGACCCAAAAGATTTTAAAAAAGTTCAAACGGATAGGCTTTCTTATATCCTTGGTTATTGGCTTTACAACTCTATCTTGAAGTTCCCTGGAGTTATTTTAAATGAAAAAGCGACAGCATCTTTTTTGAATATCTCTATAGATGACTTTGATGTACATAAAGAATTATTTGAGAGTGCAAAATATAATGGCTTTTTTTCACTATGTACTAATTATTGGTGGAAAGACAAACTTAATACAATTTTAGATGAAGAGGATGTTTGGTCGGGCAAAGAACTATTGGAAAAGCAAGGAAAAATTGTTAATTCATGTAAGTGCTATTATGATGATACTTTAGATGCTGGATACTACTGCGTAATTGCAAAAGAACCTGTTTCAGCAGAAAAATCTAAAGGTGGGATAAGCTGGCTGCCTTCTGGTGCAGTATTGTGTAGAGTAGGAGAAGAACCTTATGAGCAATTTGCTCCGTTACTTGGACTTGCATAGGAATTAATTGTGTTATTGAATGAAAAAGCTATTCGAACACTAGAAAATGATTGGTATAGTAAGTTTGTTCCAAATATTTTAGATAATAGAGCCATCAAGAGACTAAATTATACAATTCTAAAGAAGCCAATTTTCACTCCAAAAATTGGTACTACGGATGAAGTAGACTTTGAAATCATACTAAAATTTTTTGATGTACCATGTCGTGCAAATCAAAGTCAATGCAGAAATATTGACATCTTGAGAGCGTTTAAAATTCCGTGTCAGCCACCATTGGTAACATAAACGCTATACCTTGATATATTTGTCCAACCTCCCTTCAAAGAAGATTGCCAGTTGTGACAGGGTTAAAGACCAGTT
>JALWLM010000343.1 GCA_027084145.1 Crocinitomicaceae bacterium
GAAAATGTCTATATTGTTTTTATTTTAAATACATTTGTGAATGTTTTTAACGGTAGTTTATGATTGACAAAATAATTCAATTTTCAATAAAGAATAAGTTTATTATTGCCGTATTTACATTCGTATGGATAGTTTTGGGTATTTATTCTTTGAAAAAAGTTCCCATTGATGCTGTTCCCGATATTACCAATAATCAAATTCAAATTATTACGGTAGCCCCTAATTTAGGAGCCGGAGATATTGAAAAGTTTGTAACTTATCCGATAGAATTGTCTATTTCCAATTTACAAGGCGTCGAGGAAATCCGTTCCATATCCCGTTTCGGACTTTCTTTAATCACAGTTGTATTTGATGAGCAAGAAGGGACAATGAAGCCAAGACAATTGGTGGCAGAGCAGCTCCAGCAGGTGAAATCGGAGATACCGGAAGGATTTGGAGAGCCTTTTATGGGACCGATATCAACAGGATTAGGGGAGATTTACCAATATACATTAGAAGTTACACCTGAAAAACAAAAGGATTATTCTGATATTGAACTGAGAAGTATTCAAGATTGGTTGGTTAAACGGAGATTGTCTTTAATTCCGGGAGTCGTAGAAATTAATAGTTTTGGTGGAGGTATTAAACAATATGAAGTTGCTGTAAAACCGGCAAGCCTAAAATCTTTTGGATTATCTATCTCAGATGTTTTTGATGCATTATCAAAGAATAATGAAAATACCGGAGGGGCTTATATAGAAAAAAATCATAAAGCAAATTTTATTAGAGGGGAAGGGTTGATTCATTCTTTGGAAGAAATAGAATCAATTGCAATAAAGGAGTATGATGGTGTTCCTGTTTTAATTAAAGATGTTGCAGAAGTAAAATATGGCGAAGCCATCAAATACGGAGCCGTAACAAAAAATGGGAAAGGAGATGCTGTTGGAGGGATGGTTATGATGCTTAAAGGAGCCAATTCCAATGAAGTTATTAATAAAGTAAAAGAAAGAGTAAAAGATATCAATAAAAGTTTACCTGATGGAATAAAAATAAGACCTTTTTTAGATCGATCGGAGTTGATTGAAAGAACAACAAGTACTGTCAGAAACAATCTTATTGAAGGAGGCTTAATTGTTATCTTAATCTTAACATTGTTTTTAGGAAATATTCGAGGCGGTTTAATTGTTGCTTCTACAATACCATTGTCATTGTTATTTGCATTTATTTTAATGAATTACACGGGAATTTGGGCGAATTTAATGTCTCTTGGAGCGATTGATTTCGGAATTATAGTTGATGGAGCTGTAATTATTGTGGAAAGCACTGTTTTTTATATCTCAATGGCATTAAATAAAAATCATCTAGCAAAGCTATCTCAAGAAGAAGTAGATAAGATTACTAATAGTTCTACCTCAAAAATGATGAATTCGGCTTTTTTCGGGCAGTTGATTATTTTAATTACATTTCTTCCTATACTAACACTTGAAGGAATTGAAGGCAAGATGTTTTTTCCAATGGCAATGACGTTTAGTTTTTCAATTATTGGTGCAATGATTTTATGTTTGACCTATGTTCCGATGATATCTGCATTGTTTTTAGGGCGTAAAGAAAAAATCAAATTTACATTTGGGGACAAGTTCATTTTTTGGCTGCAAAAGAAATACGAAAAGTTACTGGAAAAAGCATTGCAGTATAAAAAAAGTTTTTTATTCTTGACTATCGGGCTTTTTGTTTTTTCAGTGTTTTTATTTTCTCGTTTAGGAGGAGAATTTATCCCCGAGTTAGATGAAGGAGATATTGCAATGCATGCTATTTTACGATCGGGAAGCTCATTAGAGGAAACAAAAAAAGTTTGCACGAAAATAGAAGAGATTTTGTTGAAAGAATTTCCGGAAGAAATAGAACAGGTCGTATCAAAAATAGGGGTTGCAGAAATACCAACCGATCCAATGCCGATGGACGTGGCTGATATAATGATTATTTTAAAGCCGAGGAGTGAATGGAAAAGAACAAAAGATAAAGCAGTTTTAATTGATTGGATAAAGAAAGAATTGGTAATTATTCCGGGAGTCAATTATGAATTTTCACAACCTGTGGAAATGAGATTTAATGAATTAATGACAGGGGTTAGGGAAGATATTGCCATTAAGATTTTCGGAGAAGATTTGGAAATCTTAAAAAGTTATGCTCAAAAGATTGAAAAAACGATCGCAGGAGTAGAAGGTGTGGCAGATTACAAAAGAGAACAATTATCGGGACTGCCTCAAATAACAATTCGTTATGACAGGAAGCAAGTAGCCAAATATGGATTTGATATAAAAAAGATAAATCAAATTGTGAGAACAGCTTTGGCAGGAGAGAAAACAGGTGTTGTATTTGAGGGAGAAAAAAGATTTGACCTTGTTGTTCGTTATGATAAGGAAAAAATAAAAGGCATAGAAGAAATTAGAAATATTAATATTGGGGAGAAACAATATAGTGGAATAACCTTAAGACAAGTTGCTGAAGTGGATTATGAAGAAGGGCCTATGCAAATTTCAAGGGAAATGACCAAAAGAAGAACCTATGTAGGTGTAAATGTACGTGGAAGAGACGTAGAATCAGTAGTAAAAGATATACAGAAGAAAATTGAAAGCGAAATTCAACTTCCTGACGGCTACTACATTGAATATGGAGGATCTTTTGAAAATTTGCAAAAAGCAAATAAACGGTTGATGGTTGTTGTTCCTTCTGTATTTTTATTGATATTCATTTTACTTTATTTAGCTTTAAAATCATTTAGATACACATTGATTATCTATATGACAATTCCATTATCTGTAATAGGGGGAGTATTTTCACTTTGGATAAGAGATCTATCTTTTAGTATTTCTGCGGGAGTGGGATTTATTGTTCTCTTTGGGGTGGTTGTTCTTAATGGTTTGGTATTACTCAATGGAATCAATGATTTAAAAAAGAAAGGAGAAGGGTTGAAAGAGCGTGTTTTGAAAGGCACAAAACAACGATTGAGACCCGTATTTTTAACAGCAACAACAGATATCTTAGGTTTTTTGCCGATGGCTATTTCAGTAACTGCCGGAGCGGAAGTGCAGCGACCGTTAGCAACAGTTGTCATTGGAGGTTTGTTAACAGCTGTATTATTAACCATGTTTGTGATACCGGTTATTTATTACTTATTAGAGAAG
>JALWLM010000344.1:0-18437 GCA_027084145.1 Crocinitomicaceae bacterium
GTTATGGTTTGAGCAGTATTTGCTTCTGATGCCTGGCCGATTGTTATCAGTTGCCCTGTTGTTTTAAACAGCTCAGCATACCAGCCATCATTAGCAACTGTGCGGACTGGTTTTAGGATTTGATATGGGTCTATAGATAAATCTAAACACTGCGCATCAGATAGAACTTGGTCTGATTCTACCGTCAACAGAACACCACCCCTGAAATCGTCAAGGTTTGCTATACCTAGTAAATTAGTTGTTTTGCTGGTCGTAAATGTAGGAACCGTACCTGATGTAGTTAATGTTTGTTTTTTTCCATTTATAAAAATATCGATATTGTTATCGTTGCCTCTTATGACAACATTATTAACAGCGTTCAGCTTTATAGAGTCGGGCTCTGTTTCAATACGTTGACTGTTGTCAACAGTATCTCCCCCTATATTGAATGACAAGCAATTTACATTTCCGCTAAGATACCCTGTATTATCAACCCACACACAAAACTCATAATAATTTGTATCTGAAAGTGACTTTTGATAGAAAATATTGTTTCCGTCTATGTAATACGGCACAACAGATGCGATAAATGTAAATGATAATGTTGATATAGGTTGCTCTGTTGTTATAATGCCTTTTTTATTTATTGTTGTGTTGTCAGATACCAACCCAAGTCCCTGCGTACTTACTGTATCTAATCTACCGCCATTTAAAAAATCTACACTATTACCTGTTACAATATCCTTTCCATCAACAATACAGCTTGTTGCTTTTAGTTTTGAGTTATCAACTTCATACTGCCCAACGGGCTTTTTATTGCTCATCTAAAGCCCTCCTTGGCGGTTAGACATTATTTAAAGTCTTGGTGGTATAAGTAACTGTTTCACCTGTTAAAGCAGCGCTGGCATTATTCTTAAACACAATTTTAAAGAAAGGTGGAAGTTGCTCAATCTGAATATTTATTTTAGGTGTGGTTTCATTCATATCCACGCTGCCTAAAAACATAGGATTTTTAACGTCAGTGGTTGAGCCGTAGCTTGCTGTAGCGTTACTGCCAATTAAATAAACATCTACAGTGCTGGCTTCTGGCGTGCCTATCGATAGGCTGACATCAAGGCTTAGTGTCATGCAGTTTAAAGTTGCAAGACTTAATTCGTCAGATGTGGCTTTTGCACCTGCTGCTAATGTAGCAAGTCCAGTGACATTTAAAGTCGTGTTTGCATTTTCTAATACAGGTCTTAAACTCATGCCCTGGCCTCCATCACTTCACCGACTTTAACAGTGCCCAGTCCCAACTGCTCACCACGGCTAATCAGTTTGTCACCTAAACCTAAAATATAGGTTTTATCATTAACATCAATCAGGCCATCAGCAATCAGTGCATCCAGCATATTAGTCAGTATGGTTTCAGCGCCGGACACAGTCATATCAAAGCCGTCATTAAACTCCTGTAAGTTAAACATGGTTTCTTTTGCGCTGGCCGCTGTGGATTGTGAAATAGGATAGTATTTACCAACCAGGGTTAAATAAGATTTAATATCCCGTGTGTTAATGTGTTGTTTAGCGGAAATGGTTTCAGAATTTAATGAATCGGTTGTTTGCTGGTCTGTCATTTCAGAATAACCAACAACCAAAGGGTCATTGGTTATCTCACCTTTAAGGGTTAATATTCTATTCATTATGAAGCCCTGAAAAATCCGCTTGCATTAATCTGCACGGTAATATCGCTGCCGTCAGGCGTGGTCACCATGTCATGCTGCGTCATTGGCACAATGTCGGCATCAGTACCTGCGGTGGAATCCGGATCATAACAAACCAGAAAATCAGTCCAGTTATCACCTGCTGAAACCGCTGTCCAGGTTTGGTCTGGAATATCCAAATCAACTCGGTCATTCACGTCATCAGGCGCAAATGCCACAATATCAGCGTCAGTTAATTCTTTACGGGCATAGCCAGTGTTTGTGACTTCTGCAGTATTAGCGTCAGCCAGCAGTGCAGACAGTGTGTCCATGTCTTTTAAAGTGGCATCGGTTGCGGTGGTGTTAATTACCACGATGGTTAATACAGAATTAGCCGGGTCGTTAGTGTCAACACGGTTATATAATTCAGCCGCGCGGCCTAATGCAATGTTATATACCTGGTCAGCCATTATTATTTCTCCAGTACGCAGTTATAAAAGTCCTGCTTGCAATATCCGGCAGGGTTGTTTTTATCGGGTGATTCAACACCAGCAAAGTTTTCATCAATGTATTTCTGTGCCTCAGCAGCACCGTCCATTTTTTTGCCATCATGGCAACAGTAATACCCTGGCACCTGCTTAATGGCATACGTCAATTCAGGCTGTGTATGCAGTACAATCTTGCCCTGCGTCATGGTGACAAAGCCATCAGCCATCATGTTATTAATAAATTTCTGTGAAAACTTCTGGTTTTCTGAATAGCGTTTTACTTCGATTGAATCAATTACGCCGTCTTTGTAGTGTCGTTTGAGTTGCATTGGGGTTTCCTTTATTTAACCGGGTAATAAAAGTGAGTGTTTTGTATTGATGGTACGCCGGACGCTGTGTCACCGGTGTACGGGTATGAGTTTTTGCTGTGATAAATCACACAATCTGTATCCAGTGTTACTTCCTGATTATAAAAACTGTAATCCTGATTAGGTGAAAAGCAGGCAGCACATTCTATTTTGTTGTCAATATAAACGCAGGTTGAGTGGATTATATTAAGCATAGGCGTTTGTTATTGTTTTTGTTGTTTGCTGACATGGCCCGTCAGCAGGGCAAACAGGAGTGCAGAACGGGTCATACGTTTCTGTTGTTGTATAGTTGTAATCAAAAGCATACGATCTAACATAGAAATCAGTAGTGTCACGTCTGGCAGTTGATAGTTGCGTTTCAACTCCATCAACAATTACTTTTATTTTATCGTATGCTTCCCATATTGGATCTGATACGATGTCATCTATGTAATAATAAGCATCTGATTTAACAACGAGTCCAGATTTAGTTTTAACCTGGGTCTGGTTTTCAATACTGTATTCTTTATAAACAATGGCATTATGAGCCAGGTTGATAATATTGAAATTATCTATTTCTTTGTAATTTAAATTAAATGTATATGAGTAATCTTTATAACCATTTGTCCCAGCGTTTAATGGATCAACCCACCCATCTCTGTACGCCTCTGTGACATTTCTTGACCCATTTACAGTTAATGAATTACCACTATTTAGCTCTAATATTGTATTATTTTGAGCCTCACTAACATCTGAAATTATCAGTTCAAATAACTGACGTTTTATGCTAGTTTGAGCTAACGGTGATCCTTCTGCACCGTCTGATGATGTAGAATGTGTTGTATTTTGCGCTATTGAGTTTTGAGTTATTACTGATGGCTGTTCAGTTGCTTTTGTGTAATCTATTGTGCCTGAAAAACTGCTGGCAACATTTAACGTGTAACTTAATGCTCTTTGCCCGGTATGCAGTTGTAATATTATTGGCTGATCGGTCTTTCTATCATAAGCACAACCAAGGAAATATTTTGATCTTAATTCGCCCTGGTCGCTTGTCCTTGTGCCTGACATTGATCCAGTATGTTGTCCAGCACAAATAATAGTCTCGCCGCTGGTCTGGTCAGTACAGGTAGCAACATCCATGCTCAAATCTGAAACAACATCATCAGAGCCCGAGTTTGATTCAGTATCTGTTATTGGAATCGTGCCGCTGGTGTAAACATTGGTAAATTCACCAATCTCAACAATAGACAACCCGCCGTTGTCAGTCAATTCATAAATTGGGAATGCATTCCATAATGAGCCGTATTTTTTCATAGCAAACAGTATGGTTTTTGTACCGTCTGCATTGGTTACAAGGTTGCGCTCATGCATGTGCAGATAGTCTTTAGATTCAGTTTGCTGGCTGTCTGAGTTTGTTGTATCTCCGAATGGGTTTATTACATAACTTGCAGCGGTAAATGCATTCTCTGCACCTGTTGTCGTATAGTCAATTTGAGAATCAACCGCCAATACTGGCGGATTTGTTTGGTCAGCATTCATATTTAAAACCGCTTTATGCTTAACAACTCTGAAACCAACAGAAAGACCAACAATTAAATACGAAACTAGATAATCAGTACCGCCAACATTCTCAATATGTGCAGGTGACTGTGCCAACTCTGGAAGCCTGGCAACAAGTCGCCCATCAACAAGCACTGGCGGCTGTGTCGGTGCGTAAATGCTTAACTCATACGAATTAACATAAGGTGAAATTGACGGTGCAGGCGTTAAATCTGCGGAAGTCCTGCGGCCATATTTATACAATGTCGAAACAATGCGCCCGTCCGGTGCAGTCCAGTTGACTGTTTTCAGGCTCATACTGTTGCCGAAAACAATATTTTTCCCTTCTGTTTCCGTCGAGTTTGTACCCAGCTTTAAATAATTAAAATACGTTGTACCGGTGGAAACCTGGGCAACAAGATAATCTTTCGCTGTAACAGGTTTTAATGTGCGAAATAATCCAAGTGGCAAATTAGGCATGAGTTATCGTATCAATATCGTAAACATTGCCATTGGCATCTGTTACCCTGGCAGTTGCGGCAGTTTTTAAAGTGTAGTCTGTGCCGTTAATGTCAGTAAATGTTACGTCTTTCGTGTTGTCATAGGTTAATATTTCAAGGGTCAGTGGTGGCTGCATAACTACCGGCTTATTCCCTTCATTATCCGGGTCGCTTCTTACTGGTGAAACTTCCTGCACCACAGTTAAATTGCTAAGCGGCGCTTTGATTTTTTTAATTTTTACAATGGAATTTATGTATTCTGCGCTGCTCATTGCAGTAAATCATCCGGTATTGTGACATTGATTAAGCTGGCATCGGTAGCATCCACATTATCAATGCTGTTTAATGTGATGGCCGGGGTATGCACTACAAACCCACGGTTATACACATAAGATGGCTCAGTAATTACCTGGTAGTTTGTTATCCATCCAGACCAGGTACTATCAAATGCGACTTGATCTTGTCCGCCAATATGACTTAACAGGTTTAAATCAACCGGCTGCGTATCTGGTGACGCTGGCAATGCATCCGGTGTGGTTGGCGGTGTTTCTGTTCCGGGTGTTCCGGTACCTATTTTTTTACTGATGGCCAGCGTGACCGATGTTATACCACGGGCATTATTTAAATCTATTGTATGGACAACGCGCTTTATTTTGCCTTTGCAGTCCAGTCCGGTAGCATTTACCTGTGCCGTATGAATAACGTCAACTGACTGATTCAACGGTAAACTAAAGGTCACTTCATTGCGCCGGTGTGACGCCAGTATTTTTGTTTTTGACAGGTTGATAACGGTATTAATGGCGTTTTGTCGCTCTGCCGTGTCGTCCTTGTTGATGTAATTGTCGTTGTTAATATCAGTTAACGGTGTACCAAAATCACCGTAACCGTCAGCAATCAATGATTTTTCCCACGCTGACTGGTCATAATCAATTTGCAGGCTGGCATTTTGACTGACGGCTATTTCACCTAATGCAGCAATGGAATCCTGTGATTCAATCCTTATGGTGTATTTTTCAGTAATATTTTGTGAGTAGCGTTTACCCAGGGTAAAGGTCGCCCCGTCACACATATCCGGATTGGTTAAAAAATTCACGTTACACGGCTGGTAGTTGCCATCAGGTGGCAGGTCGCTTAATGTGACACTGCCAACTATTTCCCACCCGGTATTTTTAATAGCATCCATGACTGATGCTTTAGTTGGGTAATAATATGGGTTTGAATTTTGTCCGCACACATCATAAGGGTCATCCCAGTTATACGCCTGTTGCCTTTCCTTCAGGCGTTTATAACGATAGTCCAATGTGGCATTAACCGCATTTATGATATTTCTGCGGTTTGTTATCTTTGATACTTTCAAACTCTTATCAATGATGTCTGAATCGGTAAACGTGAAATCCGCCGTTGTTTTGGCTGCCCAGGGCGTTATTCTGACGGCTTTTGTAGCATCCATATCTAATGCGCTGGGAATTGTTGATAGTCGCTCCTGCGCGTACTCCCAGCCGGTTGATTCATTAAATACGGCTTCTGACCAATATCCGCCGGTGATACCTGCAATGGTTGCGTTATCTTTGATTTCAAAGTGCTCCTGCAAGTTATCGGTGCAGGTGAATTTTGTCAGGCCAGTCTGGTTATCAAAATCCGGTGTGTCGATGATTCCGGTAAAAGCCAACACGGAATTGTTATTAACAATAGTATTTATAGTGACGCTGGCCCCAATCCATGACATTAAATCGGATATTCCTGCACCCGGCAACAGTGTGAAAAATGCCGTCCGCGCCTTGCCTTCTTCAATGTCAATTTCAACAGTGCCGGTCAGATTGGCAGTTTGATCAACACTGTTAATAAAAACACTGGCATTAATAACCTGGCTCATGCTTCCTCGCCGGTTATTGACCAGTTAAACACATTGCCATCACTGTCTGTTTCTGTTTCTGGCTCGTTGCAATACAGAGTTAAGCGTGGCATCCATCTGGCTTGGTACTGTGTAGCACCAGCGGTCACATCAATTGTCAGGGTGCCAGATGCAAAGGTGCTTCCGACATCTTTCCATTGGCCATTAACCAGTGCTATGCCCCATGGTGCAATATCTGGTCGCACTGTGCCTGGTATGGCAATAGCATTAGTTGCTGAAACGATAGACCGTTGCGCTATACAGTCGACCGTCACAGCATTATCAAAGTTTATTCCTGACAGTCCGTTTGGTATCCAGCCCATGGCTGAAATTGTGGTTTTTAGCTTGCCCCATACCTTCTGTTTAACCGCCGTGCCATCTGCCATGCGTAATAGTGAGCCATTATTTACCGGTGCAAAAGTTTGCTTGATACCCAGTGCAGACAGGTCGGATATTTCTAAGCCGTCAATGATTAAATTCATGTTTTGCGGCCTTCTTTCAGGGCTTGCCGGGCAATGTCGTTGGTACTGGCATCAACTACAGTTCGAATAATCAACGGATTATCATCAAGAATAGCTTGTGAATCTTGTAATTTATCAAGTAGCTTTGTGTTCACCTGGCTGGTATCAATTAACGTAGCAGACTCATTGTCTAAAGCATTATTTACATCAGGCACAGAGGCTTTTTTAACAATTTCGGTGGCCTGTCTGGTCATATCATCAAGATAAAATTGTGACGCTTTTCCGCTTTCACGCAGCACTTCTGCTACCCTGACAGCTTCTTGTGCGTCCCTGATGGCCTGCTTTAGATCTTCCGGGTTTTTAGAGCTGACATTACGGTATGCATCCTGCATTTTTCTGGCAAGGTCAACGGTTTGCAAGTCTTCATCTGGCCCTGTGCGCCTGCCAATTTGCGACTCCATATCGGCAATTGTTTTTTGTAATTCTGAAATTTTTTGTTTTGCAGATTCAGCTTTTTGTTCAATACTTGGAAATATGCCTGTATCACTTACTGGTTTTTCAGCTTCTTCTCTTAGTTTTGTTAGCTCGGTATTGACTTCTGCGCCTGCAGAAAAATCAGTAGTTTGCTGTTTCTGATTTTTTGCATTACCTACACTTTTAGGAGCGTTTGTTTGTTCAGAAGTGCTGCTTTTTGGGTTGTCAATATCAAATATTTGTTGACCGGTTATTTTATTGATTTTTAACAATCTATCAGCGTGTCGTTTAAAAGCGTTGGCGATTGTGTCATCATTAAAAATTGCTTTTACAGAATCATTATATAGTTTAAGTGTTGATATGATTGTCTCTATGGTTCTGACAAGATAAACGCCGCCTTTTCTGGCCCAGGCAAAATTATCATATAACCAGGTTCCAAGTTCATAACCCATTAATCCGGCAAACAGGGTATCCATTCTGGCAACCATGCCAACAAGACCTTTTAGCTTTTTAACAGCACCGACAGTTGCAACACTTTGCGCTTCAATTGCTGCGTTCGCTTTACCTGTTGCAATTGCAAGCCGCTCTTCAGCTCTGGCCAGACGTGCAAGATTGGCCTGGTATGCCGTTGTTCCTGCACTGGCTTTTACTCTGGCAGCGGCGGCAGAATATTCGGCCTGAGCTATTTTTAATGCAGCCTGGGTGCCTTTGATTTGTGCTGCGGAGTATGTCTTTTGAGCCTTAATACTGGCTCTTGTCGCAGCAACAGATTTATATTGCTCTGCAGCCGCCGCTTTAAACGCATTTGCCCAGCCAAACACTTTTTTTGCAAAATTAAAGCCGATTAGCGTTATTGCTATTTCAGCCAATGTTTTTAGCGCTTCCCGGTTATCATAAACAAAGACAGCGCCCTGCTTGAGTGATTCAGCCATTGATATAATGGCCTGAGCCACCTGTTCAGCGTACTGCTTTAACTCACCTGTTTGCGCCATTTCATTAATGGCTTCATTGATAGTGGACAGTTGATTTACAAAATATTCTGTATATCCTGAATCGGCTATTAATCTTAAAAATTTATCCCAGTTATCCTGTAAATTACTTACCTGTCCATTTAAGGTCTGGATTTGTTTAATTGCAGCGCCTTGTGAAGTTCTGCCAAGCTCATCAATCAGTCCTTTAATAACATCTCGGCCAAGCTGGCCTTTTGATGCCATGTCCTGAAGTTCTGCTGTTGTTTTTCCAAGTTTTTTTGAAAGCAAGTCCCATACCGGAACACCTCTTTCTATTAACTGATTTGCTTCCTCTGCCTGTAGCTTCCCTTTTGTCCACGCCTGACCAACAGCCAGTATAATGCCCTCCAGCTTTTCCTGAGATCCACCAAGTCTGGCATTTGCATCAGTCAGACTCTGCAAAGAGCCGTCCATTGGATCGAGTCCGAGTGCCTTCATCTGTATAAAGGCTTTTGTTACGCCTTCAATTTGTAAAGGTGTGTTTTTGGCAAATTTTTCAATAAAATTAAAAGCGTCAGCTCCAGCCTGTTTACCACCCTGTAACTGTTCAAGCTGTACCTTTAATGTTTCAAAACGCTTTGCTGTCCCAAAAAGATCAGATGATAAAGTTTTAAATATGCTGGTACCCAGTCTTGCCCCCTGCCAAAGGCCAAAAAACTTTATTGACTGCGACTTTAATCTTGCAAGCTGTTCACTGATTGACTGCAAACCGCGCTTTGTTTTGCTATAATTACCCTTATCTGATTTATCAAGCTGGTCGCCCAGTCGTCTTACCCTGGATTTTACTTCATCAAGACGCTTGACAAGCTCTTTATTTTGCAGGGATATAATGAGTTCAATATCTGGATTTGACATGAAAGATGCTACACCATTTCAATATTTATTTGCTTTTGTGATGTTGCTGGTTTTGTTTATCTGGCACCATTCAACAGACAGTATTTTTATTGCTGTAATATTCTGGGTTTATCTAGTTTTCTTTGTGCTGGCCACATTAAAGCTTTTGGTTAATGTGCTGTCTTAAATGCTTACAGGCTAGTTTTAAAATCAGGATTTTTACGATATTTATCCTGCCTGTTAACCGACAAGGCATCAAACACCTTTTTATACCCGTCTTTATCCGCCTGCGCAGCACGCACAATTAAAAGCTGAGTTTGCAAATCATTGAGTTTTGAAGTTTGAGACACTTCACTAAAATTCATAACCTGCTTCATGGTCATATCTGACACTTCCTGTGCAGAAAATCCACAGGAAACAAGTTGCTGAAAAACAGAAAACCAGACTAAACGCTCCTGATTTGTGTTTTTGTTGTTTTTCTTTTTTAAAACATCCTGATTTATATCAATCACTTCCTGGAGGCATTCTATTATCTGCTCAGGCTTAAGTTTTGATATATTGCTAATATTTTCCCTGCCACCAATGGCAATAAACTTTTTTATGTCATCCCACAATACTGCTGATACAACATCTGAATCTGTTTGAATAAACAGCCTGACACTGGCTGTTAGAGCTATAAATTTTTCTAAATCTGCAAAGCGTACAGGCAATAAATTTAAACCGTGTATTGCCCGTGGCTTTGCAAACAGATCACTCAGTTCAGACATGTATTAAGCGGCTGTTTTCTTAACAATCTCATAATACTGTGATTTTCCAGCGGGGCGTGATTCATCCTGAAGCACCTCAAATGTCAGCCCCATTTCGCCATAATCTTCAGAGATTAAAGCAAGGTTTTCAGCCAGGGCTGATTTTGCCTTAAAGAACTCTCCGGTAAACGGATCGCCTCCCTGCGCCTCATTTAAACCATCAAAATAAATATGATAGTCATCACCTGAGTTAACCAGTGCCTGGACAATATCAATGCCTGGATTGTCATAATCAACATAGATGGTTTGGCCGTCAGTAATGCTTCCTGTTGATAAAATCACAATACCGCCTGATTCAACTGTATAATCTGTGCCCTCAGTATAGGTTGTTCCTGCACCTCCGGATTGATCCTGAACATTGATATTGGTGGCACCTGGATAATCCAGTTTTACCAGCGCATCAAGACGAGCCACATGAGACTCATCAAGAATTGAACCACCGACAATTGAAGATGATGAACCAAACAGCCCAATAGCCAGATTTTCTGGTGAAAAGTCACGGAATTTTACAGCCAGCTCAACACCCGTGGTTCTGTTTATTGAATTCCGGTTACCACCGCCCAGCTTTCTGTGTGAAGGTAGTGTTTTTTTATCAGAGCTATGCGCTACCGTGATTTCATCAACTTCACCTGCATCTTTAAGGCCTGTTGTTGACCCTATTTTTTCAATCCACATTTTTCCAACACCCAGGTAGGATTGTTCAATAATAGCCATTACTTGTTCCCCTTATCTGCTTCTGCCAGTTCTTTGTCATAATCAGCCTTTGACATTACAACGCCGGCGCCACGCTCTGTCAGTCGTTTAACGACATTCTGAGTAACTTCTTTATCAGGCAGTTCAATGACGTCACCGGGCATTAGAATCCTCTTCTTTTCGCCATAAATACAACGACGTTTAACTTTAAAAACTTCTTGCATTGTTTTTTCCTCTTAATATTCCGGATCGCCCGGGCGTTCAAAATAGATAATGTTGAAAATGACTTTTACTCCAGTAAATTGACTGCCATTTTCATGCTCAGAATTTACATGTGACTGATAATTTATCTCTGATATATCAGCGCTTTTACTTCTTCGATATAAAAGCAGGCATTTTTTTATATCATGAAAAATCTCATAGCGTTTTTTACGCAAATCACCTGTAAACTTGTCAATACCGGTTATTTCAACCGGTAAATTAATTCGCATACTGGTTTTTGTTTCACTAAGCACACTGTCTGACAACTCAGCAACAACAGTAATAGGAAAGATGCTGTTTTCATCTATTTTTTCATCATTAAAAACAACGCTTGTTCCAATGTCTGTTTTATAGCCATTTACAATGAGAATCTGCTCTAGGGCAGATTTTATTTCATTAAGTACCCGCTCAATCTTTAACATAGTTAAACCTGTTTTATTACAGACAGTGTTTTTAACTGACCATCATCAGAAACGACATCATCCACAACAAACTTTTTGTTATAAATATAAAACTCTCCGCCAATTTGTGTTTTTAAAGCAGACGATATGGTTACTGTAGTGATTTTCTGGGGTATATTATCAAAACCAACCACCTCGACATCGAAATCGACCACGGCATCAACCTTTGTGTTATAACCATCAAAAGAATAAATTACCGGTATGCCGTGATGATCTAAAGCGGTCTCCGCAGTCACACGGTTTAGATCATCATTTTTTACTGGCATTGTTATTATTCTTCTACTGATCCACTCTCTTCGGAGTCAATCTCTTCGGAGTCAATCTCTTCAGATTTGTCGCCCTCAACACAAACAGCCGCATCAATTAACTCCTGTGCGTGGTTTTGTTCAATTTCAAACACGTCACCTGGCAGATAGTTATTTTTGCCATCACTAACACTGCCTGATACCACTGTCAGTTTTACTTTTTTTGGATTAGCCATAATTGGTTCCTTTAAAAATGGCCACTGTTACACGGCCACATAGGTTAAAACGGATTAAACAACTTTTGCGGTAACAAAAGCGTCAATCTGATGAGGGATTGCAAGTGGAGCAGACTGCACCATGACAAAACGCGCACTTGGATCCTGTTTGCGCCAGGACTTGGGGAAGTACTTGTTAATTGCCATACCCTGTTCAACCGCATCCATATCAAGAATGGGTCCATAGTGGCGGGTTGCACGGGCATTGGTAGAACCCATGACAATACGGTCAACCGGTATCATGGGTTGTTCCACGCCCTGATCATCAAGATACCACTCATCATAGGAATAAACATCCAGACCAGGGTCATTCAGATAACCCCAATAGGTAACGCCCTCTGGCAGTTCCTGCGGGTTAATTTGACCCTGCTCAATCCGACGATTGCTCAGTGCATCTTTTACGTTTTGATTGTTTACAAACGCATTAGCCACATCAGAGCCAAACACCACTACACGGGCTGATAAGCCTGAGTCTTTGGCAATCAGGCGTTTCCAGTTTCGCAAGTCGGTAATTGGATTACTGGCAGTATCTGTCCACAAAGCAGTACCGGTCAGGGTGATGTTATGGGTTGGATCCATACTGAAATCCACCTCATCATCGACAACAGCGCTATCGTCACCATCGTCCACCACACCGGAGACCACAATTTTACCGGTGGTCAGTGCCTGGGATGCCATCCACTCCACCCGGCGTACAATGCTGTCAGTCAGTTCCACCAGGTTTTTACCGAGTTCTTCACCGGCTTTTTGCATCAGGTTTTCTGGTGTGTAGATGCTGCTGCCGTTGTTGCGTTTAACCAGATCTTCTGCATTGGTTATACGCTTTGGCTTTAACAGCGGAATGGTGTAGCTTTTAACGGTACGCCCTTCGCGCTTAAGGGTGCGACCTTCCGCACGCGGTGAAACGAACGGGGCCAGCTTGCGCTTACCCTTTTCAATTGTGATATCAATCCATTTTTCACCGTGGGTTTCTTCCTGTGGGAAAAACATATCCGTCAGGAAGGTACGCGGTGTAAAACTGGTTTCCAGTGCCGCCAGCATAGTGCGGGATTCAAACATATCAATAGGCATTTCTTATGCTCCTTAAATTACTTTTTTAAGATGAATACCCGCATCGCGTAATGTGGGTTTTACACTGTCAATGGTGTGGCCGGTGCCTAATACCAGGACATCCTGATTAAATTCACCGGTACGGTAAATGGGGCCGGTTTTATCCCCGGCAGTGGCGTCAACGTCATCTGCCATAATGCCAACAGGAGTTTGGCTTCCATCGGTGGCACCTGATGCACTTAACACCAACTTGTTGGTCGCGGTGACCAATCCGACCACTGCACCACGGACAAGGTTCTGACCAGAGGCCACAACCACTTCATCAGTGACGCGCTTTAAATCACCGGCGATCAGATTGTCCGGTGTATCGTTTTCTGTTTGGGTATAACCTGGCATTGTTAGTGCTCCTTATTTAATGTTCTTTTTAACGCCGTTGCTCAGGGCAGAAATTACCGCCTGATCTTCTGCATTCAGTTCTTTGCCTTCTTCGTCGCTGACTTCTGGCTGTTCCTGCTCAGCCTTTGCCATTGCATTGGCAAAGGCGCTTTGTGACGCATCTGCCGAGTCGGACGGAGCGGCTGCTAAAATGGCGACTGCTTCATCAGCGCTCATATCAGTATTAAAGGCCAGATGCTGTGCCAGTTTTTCACGGCCTTTAGCATCTTCACAGCCGGTAATATCTGCAATACGCTGACGTTCGGCCTTAACCTTGTCTTCTGAATTTTCAGGCTGCTTATCCTGTGTTTCTTCAGTTTCCAGCGCTTTATCAGCACTGATGTCTTTTTCGTTTTCTGCCATAATCGGTTTCTCCTGCTCGGCATTAAATGAATTGATGGTTTTATCGCTAAATTGCGATTTCATTGTTGCGAGCAGTTGTTCACCGCTCATTACGTCATCGGCCAGACCGGCAGTCACTGCCTGACGACCAATGTAAGTTCCGGCTTTTGTATCAACCACATCCTGACGTTCCATGTTCCGGCCAGTGGCTACCACATCGACAAACATGTTGTAAATGCGGTCAATGTCCGCCTGAAAACGTGCCTTTACGTCTTCTGACATCGGTGCGTGCGGATTGCCGTCAATCTTGTAGTCACCTGAATAGATGTAAGTGGTTTTTATGCCGGTTTTTTCATCAAAGGCCGACATATCCATAGCGCGCATTACCACACCGACAGATCCGATAACCGCTGTCTGGGTGGCTATGATTTTGGTGGCATTGGCGCTTATCAGATAGGCGGCGGAAGCCATCATGTCACTGGCAATGGCGTAGATGGGCTTAATGGCATTGACCTGCTTTACTTTGTCTGCAAAATCAAACGCCCCGGCAACCTCGCCCCCTGGGGAGTCCACATTCATTAAAATGGCTTTAACATCCGGGTCTTTTGCCATAGCATCCAGCTTTTTAGCAAGACCTTCATAGCCGGTCATGCCCGATGCGGCACCCAGCCAGCTGCTGCGATGTACTAAAGAGCCATACGCGTTTACTACGCCGATATTATCAGAGACGTAATATCCGGCCTCTTTGTATTGTGCATTTTCACCGACATCCATCATTTGTTGCTCAGGCTTAATAAACCCTTCATCAAGCGCTTTACCGCTCATACGCTTTATCAGGACATCAGCAATAACGTCCAGCTTGCCCGGTTGGATCAATAACGGGGTATTAAATACCCGGCTGGCTAAAAATTCATACATAAACGTCACCCATAAAAAAGCCTGCATCAGCAGGCTTTTTGTTTGATTAAATTAGTTAATTGGTCGGTGGCTCTGAGGCCATATAACCCCGGACATCATCACGACTTAAACCCAGGGCTTCACGCCTGGCTTTCTCCCGTGCTATCTGTTCCAGATTCTCTTCCCAGTCCTTGCCACGTTCTGCACAAGCATCTTCCATGGTCAGAGTACCCATATCCATTTCCAGTTCATCCGCTTTGCTTTCCTTAAGCGGGTCAATATGCCCTTTGCCCGGTCCTATCCAACGGCTTCTTACCCATGCGGATTTTGCCTGATAAAAATCCGGTGCTCCGGCAGGCAGTTTTATGTCGCCATTGTTTATGGCCTCTTCCAGCCACAGTGCATAAATTTCTGTGGCAAAGCGGGAACCAATCAGCTCACGTCGGCTTTTAAAGAACTTCCAGCTTTCCAGTAACCCTGCACGGGCTCCGGAGTAGTTGGTTTCGCTGTAGTCCCTGGATAACTGCTCATAGGTCATATTAAGACCGGCGGCCATATTGCGTAAAAAGGACTTTTCAAACTCGGCAAAGTTGGGACCGGGGTGATTTAAAGAGGTAAAGTTAAGATGTTCACCAGGGTACATCTGTGCAATACGGGTACCATTGTTTAAATCAATCTGGTGACGGCTGTGCCAGTCCACACGGCCATCAAGTATGGAGTCCGCCGCATCAACTGCATCAGAATCACCACCCAGTGCGTCCATGACACTGCCATAATCAAAATCAGACTCCACCACCGCCGCATACATGGAATTAACAATGGCCGACTCCAGAGACACATCCTGAAACCGCTCCAGCATTTTGCTTTTAGCCAATACAGAAGCAAGGCCTGTTTTACCACGACTCTGGCCGGGGCGTTCCTGTTCAAAGATATGGATAACCTGACTGCGCCCCCAGACGGTTTCACGTTTTAAGCGTCGCCAGCGGTAGGCATTACTGCCGAATATCATATCGCTTTGCATGGCTTCACGAATATGGTACGCCACCGGTGCGCCGTTTCGGTTATGTTCGACTCCACCACGCAGACGTTTGCTGTCCATGCGCATACCGGGGTTTGACAGTCTGGCCGGGTCAATCATCTGTAATGATGTTTTGTAGCTGGCACCCGGGCGATCCAGCCAGCGCACCTGCGCCAGAATTTCACCCGTAGTCAGAAACTGACGATAGGCCATGCCCAGCATACTGTTAAATGTCAGGCGTCTGGAGACGTCAATATAACAACCGGGGTCATTAGCCCAGC
The DNA here is from genome assembly GCA_027084145.1 of Crocinitomicaceae bacterium. GTDB lineage: Bacteria > Bacteroidota > Bacteroidia > Flavobacteriales_D > Crocinitomicaceae > UBA4466. Next base: position 15,967 of record JALWLM010000344.1, read on the forward strand.
TTCTGAATTTCGCCTCAACTTCACGTGTCCATTCTGCAGCCCAGTCTGCATCCATGCCCAGCATACGATAATCCGGCTTGGCTGACAGTCGCAGACCGGCACCGATGACATTATCCAGATGGATCTGAATGCCGCCGGAGGTTAATGCATAGTTTCTGGACAGATCATGCGCCCGCGCCATCAGCATTTTTAAATCGGGCAACAAATCCGCATCTGCGGATCGTAATGGCGGCTGCCAGCTATACAGCTCACGCCCGGTTCTTGCGCCCCGGTGGGCATTGTTACTCATGGACAGCGCATTACCTTTAACGTCAATAGGATCGCCCATGCTGTTTAATAAAACCGGCTGATTAACTGACATAATTATCCGTGAAATCCAAATGAACGGCGACGACTGCCATTGCCACATTCACGCTCTAAATCAGCGATATAGCGCCTGAGCTTTGCCTCATCCATATCAAAATAAATATTGTTGCGACCATTGACCGAGGTGGCTTTGATTTGCTCGCCGGTCAGCAGGTTGTGCAGTGCAATTTTTGCCTGTTCAAGCCGTGTAGCACAGTCTGTCATCAATTAACCTTCCAATTTTTTTGCCATGGCCGCCCTGCGTTCACTGGCTGATTGTTTTTTATCATTATGAGTTTCATTCTCTGCCTGCTTATCAATATCAGAAAATAGATCAACCTGAGATAACTGACTTTCCAGTTCATCAAACTGATAATTTTTCATCAAATGCACGCGCTTTGCTCTTGCCGCATGCAGCGCATAATCTTCACAGTCAAAAGCCTCATTTCTTCTACCCGCTTTTTTCTGCCACACCCGACGATGCTTAACGCTTTTATGAGGTGCTTTTACTTCCGATGTCACCTGATCAAAATAATCATCACGAACGTTTTTGTAAAAATGAAAACGCCCTCTACCGGAAGCCTCAAGCATTAACTGACCTGAAATAAAATCCTTTCCTTTGTTGGTACCGACGATATACACCTTGACACCGTGCCTATCTGCCTTTGTCCTTTTGTCAGGGCGCTTGTGATCTACCGACACAGAACGAGGTGTGGTAAATATTTCCGGATCCTGTTGGGATGACGATCCTTTAACCGCCATAATAAGACATTTTTTATGTGATTTTGAGCGGGTTCTTACCCAATGATAAACTGCATCACTACTTGAACCATCACCTGAATCAATGGATATAGCTGAAATAAGCGTTACCCATCCCTGAACATTTTTAATTCTGGTAAACATTAACTGATCCAATGCCTTCCAGACAGCATCTTTTTTATCAATAGTGGTATGCTCAGCAATCAGCTCACCCCAGTACAGCAACCAGGACTCCTCACCGCGTCCCCAGGCTCTGATAATAACAGCCAACCGGTCATGTTGAACATCAATACCCGCAGTAACAATAAGACCACCTTTTGGGATCTCGAATTCTGGATAATCAAGAGCCACTTCTCTTAATTTATCCGGATCAGCCTCTTCTCCTTTAAATTCATAACCACGGCCCAGTTTTTGATTAACAAAAATAATTTTCTGTTTTTCATCGCCCTGGGCAGCCAGGTGTTCAGCCGTCAGATAACTCTGAACCAGTTCTTCCATGCCGGCACCCGGCAGACAGGAATACAGCTCATTTATCTCATGAAACCCAATTCTTTTACTAAAGCCGTCCCCACCGACCCAGCCAGCCAGCTTGTCACCTGCCTCAAGCGCTGAAAAAACCGTATTTCTGATGTTTTCCTTGCGTCGATAATCATCCCATACTGATCCACATTCAGGACAAACATACACGGCCGTTTCAGGCAATGCATGGCCATAAACAGGATGGTCTATACTCTCATCTTCCAGCCAGGATACGTTATTAAAATCCAGCACATGACTTTCACCACAGTCATGGCACAAAACGGGCAAAACATACGGCTCGGTTCGTTCAAAGCGCTGCTCTACTTTAGACAGCCCTTTAATTGTCGGTGTGCCTCCGGTCAGGAACTTTGCACCAGGATAACGTTTAATACGCTCTTCAAGCATACCGATAGCATCACCCTGATCCTTTACGTTGTCATTGGTGTCGTCAGGCTCTTCGATAATTGCAAGACCAACAGACGATGTTGACTTGACATTACCTGGACTTCCAGAACCTACGATCTTAAAAAAACCACCAGGAAAGTTTTTATTCTTCCATGAATTACCTGATTTTCTTGACGTCGATGTATCAATTAAACTGTTTAACTTTGGTGTTGCCCTGATTGTCGGCACCAGCTTTTCATCGTGAAAAGCTTTACCGTCCGCCTCTTTTGCAAATAGCGCCATAATTGGACAAGGCTGATTAGCTATTCGTTTTAAAATGTAACCCAATAAAAAATAAGTCCATCCAATCTGAGCCGCTTTTACCAACACAATCTCTTCAACCACCTTTTCATCAAGCGCATTGGCTACACCGATAAAATAAGGAGAATAATAAAACTGATAGA
>JALWLM010000344.1:18447-41780 GCA_027084145.1 Crocinitomicaceae bacterium
GGATCCGGAATATCAGTGAGGAGATCCGCCAGCCATGGGGTCTCGGGAGGTACGGAATCCGTGTCTTTACGGAGTATGATGGCCGGTTCAGTCATGCCCTGCCATAATACAAGACCGGTGATGAGATGGCATGAGGAAAGAACCCATGAGTAGCAGTCCATGGCCGGTGATGCCGGCTGCGCCCGCAGCTGCCATGGTGATGCATACCTGGCCGGTGGCCGGCCTGTCGCCTGCATGCCCAGAGGCACCGCAAGTCCGAAGTCACACATCACCACCGTGTCCTGCCAGGCGAGCATGTTGCCGGGATGGACGTCCCCGTGTATCCATCCTCTGTCATGCAGAGCCCGGAGAGCACTGAACCGCCCTCCGGCAGGTTCAGCTCATTTTCAATCCATTGGTAAGTGCTTATTTTTTCTGGTACCGAAAAAGTATTACTGATCAGATGTAAATGATTCGCCCAATTTCTGAGCATAATCTCTGATTCTTCCGGTAGTAGATCTAACAATTTTTTCTCTTATTTCTGGTTCAATAGTAATTGAATATTTATCCTGAATTTCAAAAACAAACTCATTAAAGGCTTCAATGATTTGTCGGTTAGTGTAAGAACTCCACTCAATCAAAGAAGTTTCTGCAGCCTCAACCGGCACCAGTGACCCAAGCTTTTCATGATAAGCCAGGCGGGTAAGGCCTGATCTTGTTTTTAAATCTTCAATTTTTGCCTGAGTCAGCTCTTCCTGATTATCACCACCACGGCCACCGGCGACTGCAGACAGATGCTCAATATAATCATGCAACCACTGCAAGTATGAATCACCCGCATTGATGACATGTTGTTTTAAACGCTCAGAAATAACAGGTTTAGACTTTCCAACCAAAAGAGCAAATCTTGATACTGTTGCCTGTTCATGTAATGGCTTTAAAGAACTAATCCATTCATTCATCTATGTGTTAGCCCCTTATACACCTGAACATCTGAAAAAAAACCGGGGTTCGAATTACCCGTAGGGAGAGACATGTTAGTAAGTACCTTAAAAAGAATTATCTTGCTGTTCTCAGGGCGTACTTCAATGCTTTTCTGAACTCAGGTCTGATGTTCTTGTTAGCAATAAACTGTGACGCATAAAAGAAATCAAAATAACCTTTCTCATATTTCGGTTCTTTAACAAACATCAGGAAAGGCTTAACCTTTTTTCCTGCCGGGCTTCGCTGCCATATACCACGCATTAAATGCCGTGTCCGGCCCCTCTCGTTTGAAACAAAAAATATTTTTTTGCTGTTGTCTGTTGTGTTTGCGTACTTATCCTGTTGGGCACTAAGATTAGAAAGCATCTTTTGTATCTGCCCTCTGGTCATATTGCCGTATCGATTTAATCGAACACCTGCTCCAGGAACAACATACATCCCTTTTGGTAATAGACCGGCATTACTTAAAAGATATTCTGTACGTTTCCTGTAACGCAGTCCACCATAAATCTGTGCCTTTAGATAATACCGTGACGGATTATCTTTTATTTTTACTTCTGCCGCTGGAATTGCATCCGTCTTCTTAGCCGCTTTGACATAAAAAGCATTTATCGTAAACGGAGTAGGCCTGTCAAATGAATCACGCATTTCATCTTTTAAACCAGATACCACCAGTCTTGCAGTCTTTGTTGCAGCAAGAGCTGATGCAAACTTAGTTTGTTTCTGAATTGACTTGAGATGTTTTTCTAATGCATCTGTGTTAACAGAAACCTTCATTTCCTTACCAACCTCTGGAATAACATTTCAAGTGATGTTGGTCCTAGTGCGATAATGGCCAGGCCTATGCCGGCGATAGCACGGTTGTCTGCATCTGGATAGAAAAGAATTATTGTGTAAGCAGCAAGGCCTGACAGGCCATTTAATATACTTCTTCCTACGAACTGACTAAACGTCATTGTTTCTGAGCATGATAACCATCTTGCCAAAACCCCCATTATTCCAGCAATAATAATGGCAAGTACGGTTTGATAATGGGATAAGGTTTCTTTCACTGAATTAAAAAATAAATAGTTATTGCCATTATCAAAGCGCTGATAGTTTCTGCAATTAATCTTCTGGTTTTTATATTCATATGACGTTTGAATAATATTCTTTAGCCTGCATCAGTTTTGCACGCTGCAGAACTTTAAGCCTGTCCTGCCTTGGGTCAGGCTTATGCAACACTTTAAACATTCTAACAAAATAATATATAACATTGCGCTTAGTGTAATTAACGCCCGATTTAAACATAACTTCATTAAAAATATCAGCCGCCTCCTTCCACGGCACATTGCCAGAAGCACAAAGCCAGTCATGCACCAATGCTCCAGTACGATGCTTGCCGGTAGCTGGTGGAAACAGAACCCAAATTGGACGCGGAACAGATGCAAAATCAAATATAAACCCAGCCGGAACAAATACCGTACGTCCATCGTTACAAGCATAGACATAGCTTTCCATCAGTTGCCAGTCCTTACCGTTGAGTAATGGTTTTACTATTGGCTGTTTCATATTTGATGCACTTTACGCTTTCCGTTTCGCTCCATAATTACTGTGTGATAACCCAGTTCTTTTAATTTGTCTTTTATTTTAATTATTGTTTTTAAGCCTATTTTTCCATGCGCTTTACATAGAAATATTTCACCGTCATTTAAAACAACGCCGGTTATTATTGCCTCGTAATGATCACGGCTGTCGTAGTTTTTTCCTTCCGGATAAACCCGTATGCTGATCTCATCAATGTGAATGTGAATATTTGTCATAAAAAAGCCCGGTAGATCCGGGCAATGAGAGTAAATTTTAATTTTGTTTATTTATAGCGCTTTTAATCTACATGACCGCATTCCTATTTTGTTATTTACAGAAAAATATTAGGCACAAAAAAAGCCGGTTGAGTTTCCCCAATCGGCTTTTGTGTCAATGTACGATAAATATACTACTTTTTGGCTTAGCCAGTTGTCAACTTTTTTTTGAATTTTTTTTAAATCATGTGAGTTTTGCTTCCAGCCAGGCCATGCCAATGTTGTAATATTTGTCGAAAGTCGGTCTGCTGATGTGATTATATTCAGCCGCCTGGCGTGTTGTCATACGCAGAAAATAACAGGCCATCAGTGCCTGATATATTTCTGCCCATTTCTGCTTTAGCTCTGTCAAAAGCTGCTCAACCTCTTCCGCTTCAGGATTATATTTTTCAGAGTGACCAGTGCCGGTACCGGGTATTTTTTGCTCTGCTGAGCTGGTTGGATAGCCAAGTTGTTTTAACACAGATTGCTCATGCAGCCAGTCAGCCCATTGTTTCAATCGCTTGTCTGCCAGTTCGTATTCAATACACATGTAATTTATCCCCTTGATTGCCATTGCCTGCAGTAGCCATGTTTGTTTTTCTGGTGGTTTAGTTTGCATTGATACTCATCCCATGCCAGGTATTCTCCCCTATGACCGCAGGACGAACAGCCTGCCTGTTTTCTGATTTTTTTACACTCCAGCCAGTAAACCGCATCAAATGTCGGATCACGATGCATTGAGCATGTCCTGTATTTTTTTTATAGCACTTTCCCGTATGGGTTGTGTTTTATTTCTCAATTCCTTCACCTCCTCTGGCGTCATGAGTTTTGGCAAGGCCCTGTATTTACGCTCATGAGCCACGGCTCTGTCCCTGTCTGATTTAACCAGTTTTATGACCTCAAAGACATTCGGGATAAAAACAGGATTACTCAGATTGCCAAGATTATTACCAATAAAAACCAGATCATTAAATCCTATTCCGTTTTTTTGCAATTCATGACGCCAGGCGTTTTGAACCTCAGGAACATCCATTTTTTCAACGAACCCATGGTGCTGGTAGTGCGTTCTCAGAATTGCCCAAAGTCTCAGAAATGCCTGCTCCCATCGCCTGTCGCTCCTCAAGTTCGATTTGTTGTATTTCATGTTCGAGTCGTTCGATTTCTGCGAATGTTTCTGCATTGGCCTGCTGAAGTGCCTGTCCGCTGCGTTTTGAAAATCTACCGGTTCCATTGCCATTGCCCTCATTTCGATTTCTTTGCAGGGTGAGTTGATCAAATTTTTCTCTGAGTTTTTCTGGACTCAAAATATTGGCCTGCCAAAAGTCATCGTTATTCGCCCATAAAAACAGATCCTGAATTTCACGATGTGTTTTTTTATCGCGTTCCCGAATGAGACGGATCGTGTTGGCCCATTTTTTAAAATTTGGCTGTCGATGATTGGGATTGATGGTCTGAATTTTTTTGAACATGAACCTGGCAAGTTTTTCATCATCGTCAGAGAAATTTAATTTCTCTGACGTTATAGACTTAGAGGTTATACTTACAGGTTCATTGGTGTGACATTCTGTCACCCCTAAAGTGTCGTCAATGTCACACCTGCTGTGACATTTTGTCACCCCTAAATGCCCCATATTTAACCTGTAAGAATTTCTTATTTGTTTGCCTTCGCGGTAGTTTTTCTGGATCACAATTAGTCCCAGTTCAACCAGTTTTTTTATATTTCTGATCACTGTTCTTCGGCTGCATTCACAATGTTTTGCTATCGTGTCATGCCTTGGAAAACACTGTCCAGTTTCGTCATTGGTATTGTCAGCCAGTTTCAATAAAATCATTTTTGCAGTGGGCGAACCGACCTGTTGTTCCCATGCCCAAATTTGTGCTTTTAAACTCATTTTCACTTTCCACCAGGCAAAAGAAACCCCTTGCCATATTTCAGCAATTTTAAAATTACCGGCAGAACAAAATTCACCCACCGGTAATAGTAATATCTCTATGTTTTCTGATTGTCATTTCTAATTAAGAACAGCTAAGTGTCTGGAACAGGAACGGCATAATTGTGTTGACTTTTTAATTTATTGTATATACAATAAAAACCATGAAAATTGAATACGACCAGAACAAATGCAACAAAAACATTAAAGAACGCGGTTTGTCGTTTGAACTGGCTATTGATTTTGATATTGAAACCGCTGATATAAAAATAGATTACAGACAGATAAAGAATGAGCTGCGTTTTAATGCCGTAGGATTTATAAACGACAGGATTTACCATATCACCTACACACTCCGTTATGATGCGGTAAGAATTATCAGTCTTAGAAAGGCGAACAACAGAGAGATAAAACGCTATGCAGCAATACATTAAAACGAAAAGCGGAAGAAAAATACCGCTAAACACGGACGAAGAAGACGCCATCATCACCCAACAGGCCATTGAAGACGGCACCAACTGGACAGATGAAGAGCTTAAACAATTTAAGCCGGTTTCTGAAGTGCCTGAAATGCAGGCTTTTTTAAAGGCCAACAGAGGCAGGCCAAAAGCTGATAAAACCAAAAAGGCCATCAGTATCCGCCTGTCTGACGAGGTGCTTGAGTATTTTCGTGCCACCGGCAAAGGCTGGCAGACCCGTCTTAACGAGGTGCTTGAGCTGTACGTTAAATCACACCGGTAAGTCATTGCCACACTCCACCCAGGCGACCGAACATAAAGCCGGGATCGTTAACTGTTGACTTTTGATCCTCATTTATAAATACAGCAATAGTTGTTTCGGTAAAACCTTTACCTCCCAAATCTAGAGCTCCTGGATGGTTTTTTAAATGCAGGAGGTATTGAGGCAGGCATATATAGTCTGAAAAATTTGAAAGGTATATAAAATAATCTTCTGTTGGTCTGCACGGCACAATGATCACACTGCCGTTATTACCCGTTTCTGCCAGTATGTTTTTAATGTCATCAAACAGTGAATGTTCTATATTTGAGAAATTTGGTTTGTAAAATACCTGATCATTCCAGATTTTTTTTAACTCTGCAAAATAACTGGTCTGAAAAACGTGATCATTCTCTTCATTGACCGGTTCCAGTTTTGGTGGCTGCGTTTGCAAAAACCACGACTTTGACAGGGAAACTATGTGCTCAATTCTTAATTTAAAATCATTATTCAGATCATTCGGCTTTACTGTTTTATTATTATCCTGTTTGTGCTGCAGTTCATAGCCTGTTGGTGTTTTTGTGAGTACATCATCATCCACCAGCTGTTCAAACAATTCGGTTGCCCGGTCAACTGAAATCTTCTTGATACGGGCGACCATGGTTACTGACGACCGGCTTTTTTCAATAACAAGCTCTTTTACCTGCTCATACAGATTTTCAGGCTCTGGACTGTTGACCTTAATTTGATAAGCAGCGGTAGCGGTTCCGGACTTGATGGCTTCTGACGGTTTAACGCCCTGCTCTATTCTGTTTACGACTGCTTTTTGTTCCTGTTCCGGCAGGTCGGCAATTTTTGCGGCTGTTGATATGGCCACCTCGTTGCTGTCCATTTTTTTAACGACTTCAGGCAGTGCCTTTTCAACCACCTTTTTGGCCTGGCGAGCAGTTTCCTTGTTGCCTAGTCCAGCCTGTTTTGCGGCATCTTCTTTTTTTGCTAGTGTTTTAACTTCGGCAAAATTTTGCCGAGGTTGCAGATCTGTCCGGCTTCCCTGCCCTGCGGTTTTAATGCTGTCCATGATTGCCAGGCGTTCAGTGACCGTAAAATCTTTACGCAGTTCATTTTCTGCATATTCGCCTTGAACAATATCCGACAAATGAATGATCCTGGCTTTTATTTTTTCCTGTTTCAGCAGCTTGCAGGCTTCCAGCCGGCGTTCCCCGAAAATCAGTCTGTAGTTGCTGTCTATGCCGATGGGTTGTAGCAGACCGAGCTCTTTTATGGAATCGGCCAAAGACTGAATATCGCCCAGCTCTTTTCTGAAACGATCACCTTTTTTTATTAGATTGATGTTTACTTCCATACTATTCCTGGCCTTTAACTGGTGTTCCACCCTGAAAAAATAAATTGAAAACCCCTGTGTTATTATTAAGTCACCACAACACAATAATTAACCAAAGGAGCTTTCAAATATGAAAAAACATGAGCCATTAATCACCGTCGGCATGCTTATCGATGAATTGTCAAAATACGATAAAAGTATGCAGGTTGATTTTTCAACTTTAGACTTTAATCGTGTTAAGCAACGATCACCTACCCTTGTTCAAATTGAATTTAACCAGATGGTTTATCGAGATGATGAAGGCCGCGTGGTGGTTGATAACCCTGAATAATTGCCATGATATACACCGCTGCCTTATCAACTGGCAGCGGTGCATAACTTTCAACTACTCTTCCCTTATATAATCTTCTTATATGCACCATATCATCGCCACAGACTTTGTGTTTACTCTTTTTAATATGCCAGCCATCATCTTTAGTCAGCGCCTTGTATATTATTTTTTTTAATTTTTTCTTTATTTTTTTACCCATTACTGTTCCTTTTTTAACAAAGTTTATAGTTACTTCCACAACAGCCACAGCATTTTAATCAACTCAACAGTATCGACCAGCAGACGCAGTAACAGCGCTTTTAAAAGCTTGCTGGCCGGCATTTTCCGGTAATGCTCGTATTTCAAACAAGGTAGTCCCTGAAAGTTCGGTTGCGGACATTGCGGCTGACCCTGGGTGCTCTGCGTTGTTCCTGAGCCTGGTCACCGTTGATAAAATACTGAGCAGTACAGACCAGCATCAGGCATAAAGTGGTAATGGTTACAATACCCTTTGCGACCGCCTTTAATATTGCCTGTGTGACTGAAGTTGAACCGGTTTTTTCACGTATTGACTGCTCCTGGGTGCGTACCGTGTCTGGAGAGCGACATATAAAATCGGCTATCTGCTTTTTGGTCCAGCCTTCACAGTGCATTAAAAAAACACGCCATTCCGCTTTTGACAGCAGCTTGCGGTCATTTTCGGTACCGGTGAACTCGGCTTTAATTTGAATGTCCATTTTGTTTGCTCCGATCTGGTTAAAAATAAATTGAAAACCCCTGTGTTATTATTGAATCACCACAAAACAACAAACAAAGGAGTTTTCAAACATGTTAGAAGATGTAAAAAGTGCCTTATCTATTCTTGATCAAGTTAAAGAATGGAAAATACTTAAAACTCTTCCTGAAAAAGTAAAAGAGCTGGAAGACCGCATTGCTAAACTTGAAGAAAAGCCGAGGTCTCCCTATTCATGCCCAAGTTGCGGAAGTTCTGAATATCCAATCATCAAAGAAAGACCTGATCCTTACCGCGGTAAAAAAGGTTACATGTTGGTTACTCGAATTTGCCACAACTGTCATCGTCAGTTTGAGCGTTCTGAGAATTCTCAATATAATGATTCACCTCCTATTCGAGACTAAGCGGCTCTGATGGAACCGAAAGCAGCTTTACAAGGTGTTTTTTTTCGTTATTGTCTAGTATCATGCGGTGTGTTTCAGAACCCACTGTAAACGCTATTACGGTTCCTCCACCTTCTTTTTTTGTGCGATCTATAACCGCCAATGTTGTTAATGTCGGCTCATACTGAACCAAACCATAATCCCTAACAGCTGCCGCCCTTAATTCTCTTGAAGCCTTACTCTTTACTGGTGCCGTTGTTGTTTTAAAATCACTGAGTTCCTGATTTTTAGTTTTTAGTTTTTTCTTTATTCCTTCGTTAATGGAAACCAGAAAAACACCGGTTATTATAAATACCCCGAATATCTTTAACGCTGTGGTAACCCATGGAACATAAAACACAAGCAATGGTGCTATGATCATGGCAATAATGATTATTACGTTTATTTCTTTGTTACTATTCATTTTTCGCCCTACCAACACCCAAGGAAACTCATATCGAACCAGCCTAGCCAGACAAAAAATCGGATCACCCAATAACCAAAAAATACCGTTGCTGAAAGCCCGGCAAACGATAAAACTATGGCTATAACAAAAGCCGTTATGCCTTCAGCCAGGCCATCAAGTTCTTTTTTACTCATTTCTAAATCCGCCTTTTTGCGTATGGGGTTATGGTTCTGTTGTTGTTAATATGAAACTATGCTTATTTATGTTGTTTTTCTGGTGGATAGATGTCTGGGCGCAGTTCGTGGCGGCTTACCTGGCCGTTTGTGGCTTTTTCGATTGGCAATACAGCCCAATCTGGAACGCGCCGTTTTTTCCATTGGGATACAGCCATTGGTGTAATATCTAGTTTTTTTGCAAGCTTGCTTTGAGAGCCAATTATTTCTATTGCTTTTTTTAATGATTCCATAGGGAATTTATAAACGATTTGTTTATAAATGTCAAACAAACTGTTTATTTATTAACTTTTGATTAAGTGTAAACTTATTGTTTATGAATAAAAACGCATACAAAGCAAGTATTGATAGAGTTTTAAAAAGGGCTATAAATGAAATGGGCCTTACTAAAGCTGAATTGGCTAGAGAATTAAACATTTCTAACCAACGATTAAATAATTGGATCAAAAGAGAAAAGATACCAGGTGATGTGTTACCTCTTGTTTCAAAAGTAATAGGAAAATCTTTAAATTGGATTTATAGTGGTGTTGATACTGAAATTGAAACAGGCAACGAAAAAGACACAGCAACGCCGGTCTTACAGCTGTCTTCTGTAAAGAATTTCGACTCTATAACAACCGGAACCGACAAAAACAGCCGCAAAAACCTGGAAGTTATAAGAAACGCACTGTTACAGGGTGAGCAGCTGAACGAAACCGAAAAGGCTATGCTTGATATTATTGCCAGACGATTTAAAGGTGACTAATACATTATTTACTTATACTTTTTTTGCCCCAATTTACAGACCTGCCTTAAAAACCACAAAAGATACCCGTATTAAAACAACTTACATTTGTATATAATATATATTGATTAATATGTATTTTTTGTTTGTTTGTATAAACAACAGGCTGTTTTGTAAAATGAAATACTCCAATGAGATAATCCGTATTATTGAAGCCGGGTCACAGTTAAACCCGCTTAAAGTACAGTCTTATACAAAATTATTACTTGATAAATTGCATAATGACGGTGAAGTCCGGTTAGCCGAGCGTATTGAAAAAATATTTTCTGGAGATTCCGGTACCAGTTTAAAGCTGTCCAATATTAACCTGACGCCGCTACCTGTCGATAAAGAGTCCAGACTGAGTCTAGCTGATGAAAATCTGTATCGACCCGGGGACATTGAGGTGTTTTTATCCAAGACAACTGAAGAACAGGTTGGTGAGTTTATCGCCTATATTAAAGCGGCCGATTTATTTTCCAATAAAGGGGTTTCTATATCCCCTTCTTTGTTGATTTATGGCCCTCCAGGTGTAGGTAAGACTGAGCTTGCCCGTTTTATAGCTTCTCAATTGCAGCTGCCGTTATTAACGGCGCGTTGTGATGCACTTATATCCTCTTATCTGGGCAGCACCTCAAAGAATATCAGAACCTTGTTTGAACACGCATCCAGCCGGCCCTGCATCCTTTTTTTAGATGAGTTTGATGCTTTAGCCAAACAGCGTGACGACAACCGTGAAAACGGTGAGTTAAAGCGTGTGGTGGTCAGCCTTTTACAGAATATTGATGTTATCAGTGATGATGTTGTTGTTATTGCGGCCACTAATCATGAGCATTTACTGGATCCGGCTGTCTGGCGTCGGTTCGCATATAAAGTACATATGAAAGCACCGGGCAGTGAGGTTCGTAAAAAATTATGGCAGGAATCCACTCATAATATGCTCAGTGCATCCGATTTACGGTTAATTGTTGATATTTCTAAGGGAATGAGCGGTTCTGACATTAAAAACATCGGGCTGGACTTAATCCGGCAGGCTTTAATATCAGAAAAAGAAATTATCGATTTAAATACCGCCCTTAAAAAAATTATGCATTTCAGACTTCCTGATATTACCTTTGACAAAACAGAGGACGGCTTTAACCGGTCTGTTTTTAATTTAAGACACTATAACAATAAAGTTTTTACCCTGAGGCGCCTTGCCGAAATGTTTGGTGTGTCTCACAGTTCTATAAAAAACATCATTGAAAGGCTGAAATAAATGGAAAACGAAAAACGTCCCATTAAAAAGGTAGCATTTATTGACCAGGACCGGTACCCGAAGCAGTTGCCAAAGGGGATGAACTACAAATTTTTTCATGATGTCACCCCCAAATTCCGTGAGAACTTGTGTGATCAGCTGTCAGGTATTGAACAGGCACTGAGCCGAGAATTTGAACAATGGCCGGAGCTCCAGGGGCTTGCAGTGGTTAGTTTGCATGACGATGCTTTAGCTAAATCACACCGGCCTAATAAGGTGTTTAACGATAAGACCTGTCCGATTGTAGGGGATATAGGTTTTGGTGAAGTTCTTATACAAATCAATAAAAACCGGCTGCGCAATCTTCGTCACAGAATTATTAAGGCCGATGGAGAATCGGTTATCTCCCAGTTATCCACTATCAACCACATAAGATATTACAGTGAAAAAGACAAGCTGCATATTCCTGAAGACTACGACCTTAAACAGACGGTAACGCTAAGGCTTTTTAATTTTCATAATGATGAGATTAATGATAAAACAGCCCACTACTTTCGGCTACTGTTAAAAACTTATAATATTGAACTATTAAAGCAATATAATTTTTCATTAAGAAAAAACGTGTACAAACTGAAAGTAAAAAATAAAGAACAGGTTGACGCTCTGGTTGGTTACCTGGGCACGCAGAGCCTGAGTATTAACCCTTCTGTTTTTCCTCTTAAGCGCCAATCGATTCCGCTCAAAAAACTGGATGAGCAAGAGCTTGTTTTTCCTGATAATGATGCTGATTATCCGATTGTTGGGCTGGTTGATTCCGGCGTATCTTCTCTACACCCATGGTTATCTCAATGGGTGTCTGCTACAGAAAAGTTTGTGCCTGATGATTTGGCCACACCTCAACACGGCAGTTTTGTTGCTGGTCTGTTGATTCAACCTAGACGGTTTAATAATAAGGACGAACGGTTTCCATCCGGACACTGCAAGATAGTTGATGTACGGTTTCTTTCTGAGAATGTGGACGTGGGTTTTTTTGACCTTATGGAGACGTTAAATAATGTAATTCCCAGGTACCCTGAGGTCAGGGTCTGGAACCTTTCTCTGGGTACCGACTTCTCCGCTGATGAATTTGTAATATCTGAAATAGGTGCTGATTTAGATGCCCTGCAGGATAAGTTTGGGGTGGTGTTTGTTATATCTTCCGGAAACTATGTGGAGACACCATTCAGATCCTGGCCGAGTAATTTGACTCATGACAGAGATCGGGTTTCGGCACCAGGCGATTCAACAAGAGGCTTAACGGTTGGCTCCGTTGCGCACCTTGACAGGCCGGGAGTGCTCGTTAAAAGCGATGAACCTTCCCCTTTTTCACGGAGAGGCCCTGGCCCCTCTTACATTGTTAAGCCAGAAGTTGTCCATTATGGCGGTAATTGTTCGGATGACGGTAGTTATCTTCAAACTGGTATACTGTCGATTAATGAAAACGGTTATCTTGCTGAAGATATCGGTACCAGTTTTTCTACCCCTCTGGTAACCAACATAATTTCAAACCTTATTCATGATGTTGATAAAAGTATGTCTTCAGAAATGGCCAGAGCACTGGTAATACATTCTGCGGTTATACGAAACAACAGGTTTGATGAAGAAGACGTTAAATATTATGGCTGGGGAGTACCGGGAGACGTTGAAGATATTATCAGTGACGACAGCTATACAGCCACCCTGGCCTTTGAGGGAGAGCTGGATGCTCAAATGGATCTGCACAAGGTTCCCTTTCCTATCCCTGATTGTTTCCGTATGGGTGATGACCGGGTTCAGGGGGAGTTTATAGCGACCCTGGTCTACAACCCGCCACTTGATCCTAATTATCAAGCGGAATACTGCAGAACCAATATAGAACTCTCTCTTGGTGAATATGATGAAGGTCAGAAAGGAAAGGTTAAAATCAAGCCGGACAAGAAAAAGGAAACCAGAACAGAAAAAGAACTTGTGGAGCATGGTTTTAAGTGGGCGCCTGTTAAGGTGTTCAGGCAGAACTTTCCAAGAGGAACAAAGGGTGATGTCTGGCGTCTGCACCTGAATCTGAAAAGAAGAGACGGCGAGCCTCCGGTTTCTCAAAGGTTTGCTTTGGTATTAACATTAAGAGATCCAAAGCAGGAAAAAGACGTTTATAATGACATGATTCAGGCTATGAACAAAATCGGCTGGCATGTTTCCAATATCAGAGAAGAAGAACATATCAGGGAGCGTTTATAGAATTTTTTTAAAGTTCCTTAATTATCAGGAGTAGAGACATTATGAAAAGATTGAGCGAAAGAAGTACAAAAACGCAGCATAACATACAAAATATGTCAGATTAGGAGCGCCTTGCAATGAGGCGCTTTTTTTATGCAAATTCTAATTGCACTCCCTTTGAATATCTCTTTTTGCATCTAAAACATCCAGTTTGTAGCGGTTCTTTTGCCCCTGGTTGTACCCTTGCCTTTTAGTAACTTCCCATTCTTCCTCAATGTTGGCCAGCCGGTCTTTATACCACTGACAGTGCTGACGGTCGATGCGCTCAATTTCCCTGTTATATTTTTCTGCAATTTCACGCTGTCTTATATCATGGTCTTCCAAAATTCGGTCTATATCTCTGTTGTAATTGCGCTGGTACCTGTTTTCCCTGTAATAGTTATTGGCCGCTGGCTGCGACTTTGGCACATAAATATTTAACTCTTTATCTTTTGTCTGGTCTGCAGCGCATTTATTACTTTGATATACAACCTGGCCTTTAGAATTTTTACATTTATAAATTTTGGCGGCCATTGTGTTGGTTGAAGCCAGTATTAGTAGTACCGCAATTATTGCATTAATCATTTAGCCTCCTGAATATTCAGACAGTGGTGTTAAGTTGTTTTTATTGGTGTATCAACTAACGTTCTTTTTTAACATAGGAATCAATCAGTCTTTCTTCGTCAAAAATACAGTAAATTCTGTATTTAAACTCCATACCAAAGGCATTTTTTGCATGAAAAGTATCTGATGCTACTGAATTGCCGTTGGGTTTTGCTACATATCCAAAATTAAACCATGAAAAATCAACACTGGAAGGAATGGTAACTTTTTTATATACCTCTTCTCTGCAAATATCACGAGCTTTTGATTTGCTGATATTTTTTTTAGGTTGTGGTGTATAGCCAGAGCGAATATCAGATAAGGTAAACCGGACTACCTCCGGTATATCTCCCTTGCCACACTGAACAAAAAACGATGGATTGTCCGGTGTTCCTAAATGATCTGATATGCCTGCGGTAAATCGTGCAATACGCTGCTTGCACTTTGGATGCTTTGACGCTAGACGATTTAGCATTTTTACAACTTCATATTTATATTTTTCCATTTCACCGTAAACCGTAATATCGTTAACAGTGTACTTACCGCTGGTTGTTTTTTTCTGTTTTCTTTCCGGTGCCTTAAATTCCTGGAAATCACCTGTCAGATTTTTTAAGCATTTTTCTTTTTCATTTTTATCCTGCATTGCATCACAAACCATTTTATCAAACTGATCATAGGCAAAGACAAAATCCGGCAATAAGACCAAAGAAACTAAAAGCAGAAACAGTTTTATAAAAACCATACCCATTCCTTTTTCTTTTAAAAATACCACTCCGGCGCAATTATTTCCACTGATATAAACCATTAATAATAATTAAGTATCTGTTTTTATTTGTGTTGTAAATATATTGTTTAAAAATACAAACATTTTGTTTGACTTAAATAAACATTTTGTTTATATTTAACCCAACAACAAACAAAACAGGCAACGAAAATGAACAGCACTCTACCGATCACCTTAAAAAGCCATGTCACCGTCCCGCAGGTTATTAGCCTGAAACAGTATGGTATTGAGATTGTTTCTGTGGACTTTAATTTGATTGCCCGGTGCCGGACAGACGACCAGGAGGCCAGAGTCAATGCCGTAAATCAGGCTACACCGGAACAGCAGGCAGAACGGGCCAGCAAGCCCATAGAGTCTATTAAACACATAATGGGCAAATACTACTACCCGGAGGATATGGAAGATGACTACCTGGGATAAAACCAAATTTTTTGCCGGATTTATGGCTATTTATCTGGCCGGACTGATGTTTTCTATGTTCTGCCTGTTTTATTTTGTTGACTGGCTGATGAGATAGACCACCATGCAGGATATTTTGTATTCATTTGACGAGGCCGCCGAGAAAATCGGCTACCGCTCCAAGCGAAAACTGTTTGAGCTGTGCAAGGAAAAGCAGATCCTGGACAAAGAGCGGGAACCGCTGTCGCCTTACAAATACATGAGACTGTTTGTGGTTAAGCCGGTAAAAACAATGGCTGGTTTTGAGGTGAAGCAGACCTTTGTTAATGGCGATAAAGGTTTGAGTTTTTTAACAGGAGTGGTGGCCGGTGCCAGAAAAACGCCCGAGACAGTACGCGGCAGAAATACTGCAGCAGAGAGCCAGAGCGCAGCGAGCCGAGCTGCTAAAACAGGTACCCGGGCATCTGCGTGACTGGGTAATGGATTACGTTAAAACCTATTTTGAAATGAGAAAGTATCGTAAATGAGTAAACCAGTTTTATATATACCCGTTGTTGATGTGTGGAAAAACGGTAAAAAAGTGCGCATAGAGTTGAGCACTCATATCACTCTGCAGACCGCAGTTAAAGAGCGTGAATATTACATTAAACATAATCGCTCAAACTGCGTGGCCTGTGCCGGGTAAAAGCAAACATTGTTATTAATAAAAAGGAGTAAAAATGAACACACCATTTAGCCAGCACCTGGGTTTTATTAACCGGGGTGAGCTTGACGACGAACTGACTTACGAGCTTGCAGAGCTGGTAAAAATGGTTCGTTTAACCGGAAAACAGGGCAGTATTACGATAACTCTGAAAGTATCAAAAGCCAATAAGCGTGATGAAGATACTTTAAAAATTGCACCGTCTTATAAAACCACCCTGCCCCAGCTGGACCAGGCCGAAACCATTATGTTTTCAACAGTTAATGGTGATTTATTACGCAATGATCCAAACCAGAATGAGCTGGAATTAAAAGAAGTTCCAGAACACGACAGCAATGAATTAAAAGAGGTCGCAACCCATGGATAAAAAGTCTGAAAACAATACCAATGCCATAGAAACAGCTATTAAACTCGGTAAGTCACTGGGTGAAGTAAAGCATATCAACGGTGTGCCGGCTGTTATGCGGCCTGACGGTTATGAGGTAATGGTGTTTGATGAGCTGGAGCCAAAATTAACGCGCATCAAAGAAACCAGAAACCTGCAAACGCTGGATTCTTTTGTTCAGTACATTAACGATTACGATGACGGCAAAACCGCTTTGTTTGTTGATGATGATAAACATATTTTTACTGCTGTTTTTGATTATCACCAGAAAGGCCAGCCTGATCACTGTGATTTTAAAGCTGTATATCACTGTCCGTTTTCAGATGAATGGAAAGAATGGTCTGGCAGCAATAAGGCACGCATGAGTCAGTTTGATTTTGCATCATTTATTGAAAACAACATAGAAGACATTGTGGAACCGTCCGGTGCTGAAATGCTGTCCTGCGCCCTGGCTCTGGAGTCAACCAAGAAAGCCGATTTTTCCTCATCCATTCGCCTGAACAACGGTGAAGTCCAGCTTAAATACGAGGAAAACATTCAGGGTGCCAGTAAAAACAGCTCGGTAAATATCCCGGAGGTGTTCAGTATTGGCCTGCCGGTATTTAAAAAAGGCGAACCATATAAAGTGCGCTGCAGACTTCGCTACCGGATCAATGACGGGAACCTGGCGCTCTGGTACGAAATGATAAAGCCAAGCCGCGTTATTGATGATGCTTTTGATGGTGTTAAAGAGGCTGTAGATAATTTAACCCGAGTTCTCAGCATATACACCTAACCTTATTCCGCGGTTTGGATAGAGACTGCGTTCTGGTTCGACAAGCCAGCAAGTGCCGAACCGGGTTAAATATAACACTGGCAGCCAGGGTGTCAGGGAAAGACTTAGACGTTGTCTCCTGCTGGCATGACCTGACCGACTGACCGCCGTAAGCGGTTTAACTTAGTGACTATAATTGGAGAAATTATGAATATAGACAATTTAACAATTGGGCAGATAAAAGAAATAAACAGCTTGCTCGGGTGTAATTCAGGAGCCAGAACAGAAACATTGAGCTCTTCTTTAACTGGTAAGTACGTTCTTGTGCGCACAAGAAATGAGGGTGTTAACGCTGGTTACGTTGAAAAAGCAGACGAAACCGGGATTATTTTAAAAGATGCTCGTCGGATCTGGTATCACCGCCCTGCTGACAAATCCATATCGTGGTATGAGGGTGTTGCAATATCAGGGTTATCCAGTGATTCAAAAATCTCTACAACTGTAGAAAGAAAAGTGATTATTGAGAATTATTCAATTACTCAATGTACTGATGTCGCTGAAAAATCAATAAAAGAGCACAAAAGTCATGAGCAAAATTAGTGATTTAGAAAAGAACCTCAAATGCTATTGCTATGGTTCTGGCTATGGCTCTGGCTATGGCTATGGCTATGGCTCTGGCGATGGCGATGGCTATGGCTCTGGCTATGGCTATGGCTCTGGCGATGGCGATGGCTATGGCTCTGGCGATGGCTATGGCTATGGCGATGGCGATGGCTATGGCTCTGGCGATGGCTATGGCTATGGCGATGGCGATGGCTATGGCTATGGCGATGGCGATGGCTATGGCTCTGGCTAAACAATCAAGTAACAAGGAATATTTATGCAACATTTAATGATTGATTTAGAAACCCTGGGTGCCCGCCCGGACTCGGCCATACTGAGTATTGGCGCGTGTTTTTTTGACCCGGACACCGGATTTATCGGTGAAAAATTTTACCAGCGCATTGATTTTAGCTCTGCCATGAACAACGGCAAGTCCGATCCGGAAACTATACGGTGGTGGATCCAGCAAAGCGAACAGACTAGAAGTGAGATTGTCAGCCCTGGCATCCATCACCGCGAAGCCCTAATAAATCTGTACGACTTTATTGAAAAATGGTCAGCTTACTACAAAACTGGCGACACATTACAGGTTTGGTCCAATGGTTCCGGCTTTGACATTGTTATGCTTGAACACGCCTTTTACCATAATCCGCCCTGGCGATATTATAACTGCCGGGACGTTCGCACGGTGGTTGAGTTGGCCAAGGGACTGGTTAATAAAAAGAGTGTTGAGCGCAAAGGACCGGCGCATCATGCGCTTTATGATGCAGTATGGCAGGCTGAGTATGTCAGCGCCATGTGGCAAGCGCTTAAAAAGAATGATTCAAAATTTACCCTGCGCCCTTCTTTTCTGGAAGTTTGCCTTAATGCTTACGAGGCTGACAATGAAGAAGCACTTAACCCGGACTCAGCCAGAATACATCGTGAAATTATTACCGAGTTTTTTAAGAAAAGCGGTTTGTTATTAGACTCAATAAATGTAGTTGAAGGGGTAGTCTGATGGCCAGACCCTGGGAAAAAAGCAAAATAGAAAAAATCCGTACCCTGGCACAGACCCTGCATTACAGCGAAATTTCCAAGCTGTATGGTATATCTCCTGAAGGAATGCGGGTTTCCATGCGTAAGTACAAAATTAAAAACAACGCCCTGCCGCCAGTGGTTGAAACCATAGGCAAAATAAAGCGCATCAAACGCAACCATACATGGTATTACCATTTGCAGGTACCGGATAAGTATGACGGATCCTACACGGTAACCGAACTGGCTGATTTACCTGAATGCGTTGTAAGCAGAGAATTACTGGCCCAGCGCCTGGCTATAGCCACAAAAAACACCAACAGCTTTGCAACCGGAAAAACAGTTTTTCAACTGATCAGTACACTCCCAAAAACCAACAGTAGACAAGCTGTTGATAGCCGTATGACAAGTGGTTATCTGGATTTTAACGGGATTATGAAGCTATGGCCTGCAGGCAGTTTGCACAACAGAGAACTGGCCATGCAAAGCAAACCGGTGGTGGCCTGATGGATGCATTTATTGCAGCCTTTTGCCTGGTCAGCTTGAAAGCTTTTCAGCAGCAGAATGTGATGCACAGCCTGTATATACCGGCTTTTTTAATCAGCTTTCTGCTGGCTTTCGCTGAAATAGGCGTGATTTTATCCGGCATTAAATACGGCTGGAGTGCTGCAGTACCCATTGGGTTTGGCGGTGGGTTTGGGGTTATTCTGGCCATGGTACTGCATAAGAAGGTGTTTAAAAAATGAACAGAAAGCAGCTGCAAGGATTGTCTAAAACAAAATTAATAAATTTAATCATTCGCATGCAGTCAATGATGACTGTTAATTCATCGATTTGCATATTTTGCAGTCACTCAGATTCTTCTATATCAGAAAACCCTTGTCTGTCATGCTTGGACAAGGGTGATAGACATGGTTTTGAGCCTCTTTGGCAGTTGATGGAGAATCAAAAAAATGAAAGCTGAAGTAATCGCAACCATTCAATGCAAATTGCTGCTTTATAAAGACGAGGCAGATTGGTTAAAAAATATAATTAGAGCTCACCAGGCTGAATCTGATATTGATAAATCCATGTGTGAAAACCTGATAGCCGAACTGAACAAGCTCAACGACATTGAAGTTAATATATGAGCTGCAGAAAGGCCAAAAAGGTTAAAACCCGTCAATGGTATTTTACACGGGATTTAACCTGTCCTGAAATAACCAGGGAAATGGCTTTAAGAATGCAACTTTATAAAAAAAGGTTTTACGATGCAAAAAAATGACGGATGGGGAATTACCTGTCAGTGCGGTCATTTTAATGATTATGAGCACTTTGAGGTTTTCGGGCAGGACGGGCATTACCAGTGCCCTGAATGTGGTATCGAATGGTCCGTTAACAATGTTTTATTGCCTGATGACAAATTATTTACATACATAAAAACGGAAGATCATGCTGTCTGTTAACTCCTACTTTTCAGGTTCCGGCCTGATGGATGTCGGTCTGCTTAATGCCGGCATTAATATTACTCAGGCTTTTGAGCTGGATGCTGATGCTGTAAAAACTTATCGTCACAATATAGGTCAGCATATTAAACAGTGCGATATAACCGGTGAATTGGTGCTGGAACAGGATAGTTGTGATGCTATGGTGTTTACTTACCCATGCACCAAATATTCAACTATTGCAGACATTCATAAAACCAGAACCGGCGATGATTTGTTTTTACACGCCCTGCGCCACCTGGCCATTGCCCGGCCGGAAATGTATGTGGTCGAAAACGTGCCCGGCATGAGGGCCTTTCCGGTTGTAATGGAAGCCATGACAAAAATGCCGGATTATTACATCAATGTATTTTGCCCGGTAAAAACAGAACAATGGTTACCGCAGCGCAGAAACCGGCTGATAATATTTGGCAGCAGAAAAACTTTTAACGTCCGGCCACCGGAGAACACCCGGCGTGTGAAGCTGGCGGACATTGTTGAAACCGATCCGGATATCACCCTGCCCAGGGCAATAAAAAACAGAATGACCGGCGTGTACCGTGATTTGCCGATTATATCGGATCCAGCCAATGACGATGTGGCCCCGACCTGCGTTGCACACTACGCCAAAGACAAAAGCACCCGACTGGTAAAAGACCGTCGATTTCCACTGGGTGTACGCCCCTATTCCGTGCGTGAATTTGCACGGCTGCAGGGACTTCCGGACTGGTTTAAATTTCCGGTCAGCGATACGGCCGCATACCGGCAGATAGGTAATGGTGTGTCCGTTCCAGTGGGTGAATGGGTGGGTAATGAAATGAAGCGGTATTTTAATTAACGGATCAGAAAAATGAATGAATTAATTAATTTTGAACGGTTAAAAGAGTTTCTGGACTATGAGCGCCCTTCTGACGTTATAAAATGGCTGGAAGTTAACCGGGTACCGTTTAAACTGTCAAAAAGAAAACCAGTGACCACGCTGGCAGCCATAAATAAGGCGTTGATTGGTGATGAGAATGACTCAGAAATCGAATTTGATATGTAACCGGCCGCCAAAGTATGTTTATTTCAGAAAGGGCCGCTGGGTGTATTATCCGCATACACCCGGGGAAAAGCGCCGTGAGATCACACTCAGGCAGGACAGAAAGCTGCTGCGCGAAGATACGCCCTGCTCTGTGTTATGGCAAATTCACGATGAATTAATCGGCGCTGCGTCTGATACTTTGTCCTGGCTGATCTCAAACTACTTTAAATCCCGTCAGTTTCTTGAATTAACCCGGTCAACCCGGGCAGGATATGAGGTTTATGCAAAAACCATTGAGAATACCAAGCTAAAAAACGGCAAATTATTCGGCCAGGTGCGGTACGCAGCCATAACCCCTGGTGTTATAACCAAATACCTGGACGGAAGAGAGCAGAAAATAGCCGCTAATCGGGAAATCCAGTTTTTACGTTCCGTCTTTTCCTGGGCTTTTGCCCGGGACATCTGCAAATCAAACCCATGTAAAGGCGTCCGGCTGAACCCTGAAACACCAAGAACCAGGTTGATAGAGCCATGGGAATATGACCTGGTTTATAACATTGCGCTTGAAATGAATTCCATTATGGCCCCGGCCATGGAGATTGCTTTTTTATGCCGGGCCAGGCGCATTGAAGTGTTTAACCTGACCCGGGCAGATATTAAAGAAGATGGCCTGTATATTCACCGCACAAAGGGCAGCCTGCCTGAAATAACATTATGGAATGACAGACTAAGGCAGGCTGTGGAGTTGGCTAAAAGCCATTACAGGGACGTTTTAAGCCATTATTTAATACACAGAAAAGACGGTCGGGCATACACTAAAAACGCGCTTGATTCAGCCTGGCAGCGGTTAATTAAAAAAGCACTGGATAACGGGTTAAAAGAGCGCTTCACATTCCATGACTTGAAAGCAGCTGGTGTTTCATACCATAAAACACACCATTCAGGCCATAAATCAGAAAAAGCCCGGGCAGTGTATCTTCGCCAGACTGACCGGGTAAAACCAACGGAAAATTAAAAATGAAATAAACTAAAATCCTAGTTACACCCAACTGGCGGGAAATAGAAAATCTTGTTGTTTTTGCAGTCTGCCTTTATCTGAATTTAAAACTGGCTTTTTGTATATAACATGCATCTTACCCAGGCTATCACTGCCAATTCTTGGCATTACATACCATGTGCGCTTTATATTTTGTGCGTCCGTTTGATATAGTTTTTCAAACTCTGCAAAAGATAAGTTTTGCTCTCTTGCGGTATTAAGCCCATTTGCGATCTTCAAAGCTAATATCTTTTTCAATAATACCTCCAACCACTGTTATCCATTTTTTAATATGGCCGCTCAATAACTCGTATATCAACATGAATGGCAGTAGTGCTACAATCAGCATAAGCAGTACAGGTGATCGCAATACCATAAGGGTTACCAGAAAAAAGGTAGCATCAAGCACTTTTTCCTCAAGATCGTTACGCAAATCAGCTTTTTTGATTTCTGCCACTACATCCATAAGCGACTTTTCCTGCTTCCACTGGCTATCATTGACAGAAATTGCTGCAAACAAAGTTGAGAACCGTACCTTGTGGCAATAGCGTATCGCAGAGTTTAAGCGATCCCTGAGTTCATTATAGACATCGGAATCAAATCCAATTCGATCATCTGCAGCATATAAAAAGATATCGTCACGTATTTCAAAAAGCCGCTGTCTGGTCATGTCAACCAGAATGCTTTGCCACGGATAACGAAAGAAAATAACAAGCAAAGCAGCGCCGGCCAGTAACTCAAGTATTTGAATTAATGCTGTTGTTGTCATAATCATAGGTTTTTATCCTCCGGGTTTGTCTCTCCTGAAGGGGACAAACCACTGCTTGTTCGGTTATGATCTATTTTTTTTTCAAGAATCTTAATTCTTTTTTGGAAGACTTCTGTTTTTCTTTTTCTTAGTTTTCTTTCAAGTATAGCCCATAATGCGAAAAGGATAACTGATATCCAGGGGATACCGTAATCACTCTCTTGTGCTGTTAAATACTTTAAAACAATATTGGTAATTGTTGTTTTACCTGCAAGAGCATCAATTGCCAGATAGCCAATGTATGCAAGAACAATAAGTACACAACCACCTATAACCTGTTTAGCCAAATCAAAAGATTTTGATATGATCAAAAAGCGGATCGTGTATTCATCATCTTTTTGCTTGTTTTTATCCATTCGTTATATCAGCCAAAATATACTGTATTAATTTTACCTGATATATTAGGGGTTGTATTTATTTTTGCAAGTAAAATTCGGAAAGGCGGGTGTTTTGTGGGAAAATTTGTGGGAAAATAAAAACATCAACTTATAAAAACCGTTAGCAGTAATATAAGTTAATGTTTTTATTATGGAAAATGGCGCGCTCGGCAGGAGTCGAACCTGCAACCGCTCGGTTCGTAGCCGAGTGTAATATTTAATAAAT
>JALWLM010000345.1 GCA_027084145.1 Crocinitomicaceae bacterium
AAGTTTTAAAGAAGAAGTATAAACAAATCGATGTTAGTTTTGTTTATTTTCAGGTTTTATGATATTCATAAACTCATCAAAAGAAACTTTTTGATAATCAGAGGGTATTCCAAATAGATCTTTATGAGGTGTGTATGTTTTCATTTGTATAAGTTCATATTTTAATATGCCGTCATAAGATGAAATATAATATTTTACGGGAAGACCGGGAGAATTGGGATAAACCGTTACATATTTATTTTTGATGTCTTTGTAATATAAAAGCTCCATAGGTTCTTTGAAGTCAGGGTGACTGACTTCCATTTTTTTAGCTCGTTTTCCCAGTATCTTCTTCCCAAAACATTTCTTTTTTAAAGTGTATTTAGGTTTTATCGTGTCTTTAATTTTATTATGATCTGTTCGAATAGCAAAATTCCCCATTGGTGTTTGAATTAATAAATAAGATTTATTTAAAATAAGGTGTTTGATAAAGACTTGTGGCCCTAATTGTTCGCTGTAATTTTCAATTCTTAGAAGTGTATCATTGGTGTAAATTTTCATCGGACGGTATTCATTAAGTTTTTGTAGAGAAGTATCCATAATGGTAATCTTATATTCCAGCATTCCTACAAAAGGTTTTTGTTTTTTTTGAGAAAGATTAGATAGAGGGATGCTGACCAAAAAGAATATGTACAAATAATTTTTCATCTTTATTAGG
This sequence comes from Crocinitomicaceae bacterium, assembly GCA_027084145.1. GTDB lineage: Bacteria > Bacteroidota > Bacteroidia > Flavobacteriales_D > Crocinitomicaceae > UBA4466. The sequence continues at coordinate 698 of JALWLM010000345.1, forward strand.
AACGTTTTTTTGTTTTAAAGTTACAATATATGAAAAGAAAAAGACCACCAATTGGCGGTCTTTTTCTATTTTGCTTATTTAAAATTAAGTCGTTTGTTTTTGACTTTCTTTTTTAATTAAGTTTAATGCGGATCCTTCTCTGAACCATGCAATTTGACTAGTATTGTATGTATGGTTTACATTGATTAAGTCTATGCTTCCGTCTTTGTGTACGATTTCTACCGTTAAAGGCTTGTTCGGAGCAAAATCAACTAAATCAATGAAGTTAAATGTATCACCTTCTTGAATTTTATCGTAATCACTTTCTTGATCGAATGTTAAAGCAAGCATTCCTTGTTTTTTCAAGTTGGTTTCGTGGATACGTGCAAATGATTTAACAATAACAGCGATGACCCCCAAATGTCTTGGTTCCATGGCTGCATGTTCTCTTGAAGAACCTTCTCCGTAGTTATGGTCTCCAATAATAACAGAGGGAATACCCGCTGCTTTGTATGCTCTGGCAACTTTGGGCACTTCATGATATTCACCTGTTAAATCATTCAATACTTTATTTGTTTCCATATTGAAAGCATTAACAGCACCAATAAGTAAATTGTTAGAAATATTATCAAGGTGTCCTCTGTATCGTAGCCATGGTCCTGCCATTGAAATATGGTCAGTTGTACATTTACCATATACTTTGATAAGTAATTTTGCTCCTAGTATGTTTGCCCCATCCCAAGGTTGGAAAGGAGTCAGTAGTTGTAATCTCTCTGAATTCGGGTCAACAACAACTTCTACGTTGCTTCCGTCTTCTGCAGGTGCTTGATAACCATTATCTTCCACGTCAAAACCTTTTGGAGGTAATTCCAATCCTTTAGGTTCTGCTAATTTCACTTCTTCTCCGTCTTTATTGGTTAAAGTATCAGTGATGGGATTGAAATCTAACCTTCCGGATAAAGCAATTGCAGCAACCATTTCAGGTGAAGCAACAAAAGCATGCGTATTTGGATTTCCGTCTGCTCTTTTCTTAAAGTTTCTATTGAAAGAGTGAACAATAGAATTTTTTTCTTCTTTTTCCGCGCCCGGTCTTGCCCATTGACCGATACAAGGTCCGCAGGCGTTAGTGAATATTTTTGCTCCTAATTTTTTAAAAGTGTCAAGGAAACCATCTCTTTCTGCTGTATAGCGTACTTGCTCAGATCCCGGGTTAATTCCTAAAGTCGCTTTTGCTTCAACTCCCTTAGAAAGAGCATCTTCAATGATTGAAGCAGCTCTTGATAGATCTTCATAAGAAGAGTTTGTACAAGAACCAATTAAAGCCCATTCAATATCTAAAGGCCATCCGTTTTCTTTGGCTTTCTCCTTCATTTCTGAAACAGGAGTCGCTAAATCCGGAGTAAAAGGTCCGTTTAAGTGAGGCGTTAATTCGGATAAATTGATTTCAATAACTTGGTCAAAATATTTTTCAGGATTGTCATAAACTTCTTGGTCTCCCGTAAGATATTCAGCTACTTTATCAGCTTCTTTTCTGACATCTTCTCTTCCTGTTGCATCAAGATATCTTCTCATAGCATCATCGTAACCGAAAGTAGAAGTAGTTGCCCCAATTTCTGCTCCCATGTTACAAATTGTTCCTTTTCCTGTTGCAGAGAGGGATTGAGCACCTTCTCCGAAATATTCAACAACACAACCTGTCCCACCTTTCACAGTTAGGATTCCTGCTACTTTTAAGATAACGTCTTTTGGTGAGGTCCAACCATTTAATTTACCGGTTAGCTTAACACCGATAAGTTTAGGCATTTTTAACTCCCACGCCATTCCTGCCATTACATCAACCGCGTCAGCTCCACCAACACCGATGGCTACCATTCCCAGTCCACCTGCATTTACAGTATGAGAGTCTGTTCCAATCATCATTCCTCCGGGAAATGCATAGTTTTCTAAAACAACTTGATGGATAATTCCTGCTCCCGGTTTCCAGAATCCAATACCGTATTTATTACATACAGAACTTAAAAAGTTGTAAACTTCATTATTCTTGTTAATGGCTTCTTGAAGATCTTTGTCTGCTCCTATTTTTGCTTGAATTAAGTGGTCAGCATGAACAGTTGAGGGAACAGCTACTTTAGATTTTCCTGCTTGCATAAATTGTAATAATGCCATTTGTGCCGTAGCATCTTGCATGGCAACTCTGTCCGGAGCGAAATCTACATAATCTTTACCTCGTTGAAATGCTTTAGATGGTGCTCCTTCCCAAAGATGAGTGTAAAGTATTTTTTCTGTAAGTGTTAAAGGTCTTCCCAAAACTTTTTTTGCTGCCTCTACTCGTTCAGGATATCGAGCATAGACTTCTTTAATCATATCAAAATCAAAAGCCATATTTTATATTTTTTGTGTTAAAAACAATTTTCAAGGAAGCACAAATTTACGAACTTTTTAGGATAATAATAGTTGTATTGCTATAATTATTTAAAC
>JALWLM010000346.1 GCA_027084145.1 Crocinitomicaceae bacterium
GAGGTAAATGAAGCTGAAATCGATAAAAAAATAAAAATTTTAATAGAAAAATTAAAGCAGTTTAAAGTAGAAGGGGATGTGGTAAGATATTATGTGGGACCTGTGGTTACCACTTTTGAATTTAAGCCTTTGCCGCATATTAAAGTTAGTAAAATTTTAGCCCTTCAAGATGATTTGGCAATGGCTCTAAAAGCTCAGTCTATAAGAATTCAAGCGCCAATTCCAGGAAAAGATGTTGTGGGAATAGAAATTCCAAATGATGAAACAGAAATCATCTATTTAAGGGAAATTTTAGAAGGAGATATTTTTCAAAATGCAAAATCACCTTTAACCTTGGCACTTGGAAAAGATATAGTCGGCTCTCCTTTTGTAACAGATTTGGCGAAACTTCCGCATCTTCTTATTGCAGGGACTACAGGGAGTGGAAAGAGTGTAGGGATTAATGCTATGATTTTATCTTTACTTTACAGGAATTCCCCAGATGAGCTTAAACTTATAATGATTGACCCTAAAATGCTTGAATTTTCTATTTATAATGATATTCCACATCTTTTAACTCCTGTTATTACAGAGCCGAAAAAAGCTATTACGGCGCTTAATGCAATGGTAAAAGAGATGGAAAGAAGATATAAATTAATGGCTAAAATGAAAGTTAAAAATATAGAAAACTATAATAAAAAAGCAGATGAAAAGATGCCTTATATTGTTATTATTATAGATGAGTTGGCTGATTTGATGATGACAAGTGGAAAAGATGTTGAATATTCTATTGCAAGACTTGCACAAATGGCAAGGGCTAGCGGAATTCATTTGATAGTTGCCACTCAAAGACCTAGTGTTGATGTTGTAACAGGTCTTATAAAAGCCAATCTTCCAAGTAGAATAAGTTTTAAAGTAGGGCAGAAAATAGATTCAAAAGTTATTTTAGATCAATTTGGAGCGGAGAGTTTATTAGGAAGGGGAGATATGCTTTTTACTCCTCCTGGAATTACAGGACTTCTTAGACTTCACGCACCTTTTACCAGTGAAGAGGAGATAGAAAAAATAGTAGAATTTTTAAAATCTCAAAGAGAAGTGGAGTATGACAATACCATTATAAACACAATAGAAAATGAAGGATTAGAGGATGATTTAGATGATGTTGACGAATTATTTGAAGAAGCAAAAAAAATTATCCTAACAGAAAATAAAACAAGTATAAGTTATCTTCAAAGAAGACTTCAAATTGGGTATAATAGGGCAGCAAATATTATTGAACAGATGGAGAGAAAAGGAATATTATCCCCTCCAAATGCAAGAGGTCAAAGAGAAATTTTAAAAGGATAAAAATGAAAAGATTTTTGTTAATTGGAAGTTTAGTTTTATTTATGGGATGTGCCGAAAAGCCTTTGGCAACAAGTGTGGCTGAGTTAGCCGGTAATCCTCCGATTGCCGGATGGGATGAAAATATAAAACCCACTAAACCGAAAATTAAAATTACGGATGAAAAAAATTGTTTAAAAGATTCTGATAAAGACGGGGTTGTAGATGCTTTAGATAAATGTCCAAATACACCAAAAGGTTTGGAAGTAAATCATTTTGGATGTCCTATTATAACTACATTAAGATTTAATTTTGATTTTAACAAAGCAAAAATAAAATCTATATATATTCCTCAATTGGAAAAAATAGCAAAAGCTTTAAAATCAAATCCAAAATTAAAAATAGAAATTGACGGTTATACAGACGATATAGGAAGTAAAACATATAATTTAAAACTTTCTAAAAAAAGGGCCGAAGCGATTAAAGATATTTTAGTAAAAAAATATCATATCAATCCTAAAAGAATAATAGTAAAAGGTTTTGGAGAAGCTTATCCTCTAGTCCCTAATACTACCTCTACAAACAGGGCGATAAATAGAAGGGTGGAAATTATAGGAATAGAAAATAACAAATATTTAAATAAAAAATTAAGCACCCTTATAAATTAATTTTATCTTTTCCCCCGTATTTAGCTTCATACATTTTTTTATCGGCTGCTTTTATAAGCTGGTCGTAATTTTTTATTTCCGGGTAAAATGCAACTCCGATACTGACTGTTACTTTGTATTTTTTAAACATATTTTTAATATCTTCTTGTATTTTTTTTAAAATATGCTCGGCACACTCTTTATTGCATTCATTAATAGCCACAACAAATTCGTCTCCCCCAAATCTTCCTATGATATCTTTTCCTTTTAGATTTTTTCTTAAAATATTGGCGGTATTTATTAAAATTTCGTCTCCCATATCGTGTCCGAATGTATCATTTACATATTTAAAATTATCTAAATCAATAAAAGCCAGACAAAAAGGGATATCTTTTTTCATTAAATCTTTTACACTTTTTTCAAAATAGCTTCTGTTATAAATATGAGTCAATAAATCGTGTGTACTTTTATAATTTGCTTCTTCGAGAAGACTCTCTTTTATTTTAAAAATTTCATCATATCTTTTTGTTACTTCGTCTAAAATATTTAATAAAATCTGAATTTGAACTTGGGAATTCATTATTTCTCCTTCATAGCCACAACAAGTGATGATTGATTGTATAATTTTGAAGTTTTAAATTCATAATCAGGGCCTATTTCCCCATATGTAAAAAATCCAAAAACAGGGGCGTTTAAAATTTTTGAATAAATTTCCGCTTCTTTTTTTCTTTTTTCTCCTAGAATATACTCTCTTGCAACACATGAGAAATTAAAAATAACTTCCGGCTGTAAAATTTTTTCTTTTATGTTTTTAGCTGTTTTTTCATCTTCTTCCAAAAGCATATTATTTGTGGCAAATGATAATTTTATAAGGGAATTTTTTTCAATATATCCGAAAAATTCTACATAATGATTTTCTTTAATATCTTTAAAAGTCCTTACAACATCCACCATTCCGTCTTTGTCAGAAATTACAAGTAACGGGGAATACCATAAATTTCTAATATCTCCGTTTGTATTTTTAAGAAGTTTTTTAGCAAGAAGTGAAGTATCTTCAAAATCCACTACATAAACTTTGTTTTCTGTAGCAAGATTTACTTTATAAGTAGGTCCTATTGGTCTGTATCCAAGAGAAATACCGAATTCAAACTCCACATTTTCAAATTCTAAAATAACAGGGTTTTCCTCTTCTATTCTAGAATCA
>JALWLM010000347.1 GCA_027084145.1 Crocinitomicaceae bacterium
GTAAATGGCAGGGCTGGGAATTGTTGCAAATAAGTTATAACATACCCCGAAATAAACTACTAACCCAAATATCCATTTTTTCATTCACCTTCTCCGTGACACTATTTCAAAAGAGATGTATTAATGATAATTAATTATCATTACATTTTTTAATCCACTGTTCAAGTTTATATTTAAAATATTCTGATTTGGGTCTTTGTTTAAGTTTGTTTTTATATCTGATTATTTTTTTATCACATTTAGATAAATCTTTATTGATATTAGTTTGTTGTTCTTGTCGTATGCGTTGCTCGTATGTATTTTCCCACCAATCTCTAACCCAATCACTTTCTGGAGTAGAGTTCACTGTTGTTGATAAAGATAAAAGAACAACAAAAATTGTTATTTTTGATACCATTTTTCTTTCATCTCCTCTAATTGATCTTGTAGTGCATCCCGAAGAATTTCTGTTCGTTCAGGAATTGGTTCTCCTGATTGTTTTTTTGCTCGAATTTCTTGTTTTAAAATACGCAACCGAATTTCTAAATCGTCTCGGTGCATGCCAACAATATCTAGTGTTGCTTTTTGAATTTCTTCGGTAATACGGGTAGCACTTGAAGTAATAGATCTTTTTACGCGGTTTTCAATTGAAAACCACACTCCCAGAGTAGTTCCTACGAAAGTAATAATTGCAAGCGCAATTCCACCTATTTGTTTAATATCCATTTTCATATTTGTATTTACGGGAAATGGATATTAATAGGTATTATTCGATAAAACCTCGTTGATTTAATTCTTCCGATCTTTTTTGCCAGCGTTTTTTAGCAGCAGCTTTTGCTCGCTTTCTTGTTTCGCTTGGTTTTTCGTAAAATTCACGTTTGCGGCATTCTTGTATTAAATTATCTTTTTCAATTGCCCGTTTAAATCGACTGAGCATTTTTTCGACGTTTTCGGATGGATATTTTTGTGTTACTTTTGGCATATATTTTTCTTTTGGTTATAAAATAGTTTGTTGTTTTTATTTATGTTGTAATTATATGTGGTAAAAATTAACTTAATAAAGCAATATTATAATAAACAATAGGTGATTTATTATATCAAATCAACACTTTTTGTATTCATGATATAAAACTATACCAATTATATGAGAACGTGTATTGAAAACAATGATATAAGAACTGGATCAGGATATTCGATTGGATAATACAGGGGGATCAAACCATTAAATATTGGAATCAATATTTAATTAATAAAAACAGGTTGAGATTACACCTGATTCCACTAAAACTTTCGTTGAATTATCCCAGTCAGCACTACCATCAGGGTTCTCAACTTATCCACTTCCTCAAGGAAGTATTTTAGCAAGGTTGCCTATTAAAAAGTGTGGCAGTTCACTTGTCTGTTAGCGATATTCTGCGCTTCTTCTACCGTCAGCCTTTAACAGCTGTAAAGGAGTGCTCCCCACCGTGCGATTTCACACAAACATTATCCGCCTTGTGAGCATCAAATGCCTTCATTCACTTTACGTGTGAAGGATTAAACCTTTTTCACGCTAACACGAGGGCGTCTTTACATTTTAAAAGTAATTGGAATTGAACCAACTGCCTTCTCATTGATAGTGAGATGCTCTACCCAAATGAGCTATACTTAACCAACTATGATGTGCACCCTCTTGTAGGTTCGTAACTTTTGGCTACGAAATGCTACACACCACATATCTTTCCTCTGACGAGTACTCGACTGCTCTTCAAGATCAATGGGTATGGTCTGAACTAATACCGTTACGGGAATGATCATTGAACATACCCGAAGACCTTTTGAGCTGAAATGAGCCCTTGTATCTTCCAACTCGGACGTACCATTTCTACCATTTCCTTCTCGCGGTTCGAATTGTTGGTGTATATAGAGGAGAGTACCAATCTCTCTCCTATAACTCCAGTTCCCTCTTTCAAAAAGAAAAAGGCTGGTAAGCTATAGTTCTTTCCTATATCAATTCTTCGCCGTTATCTCCACCGCTCTTATCAATGAAGAACCTTCACAGGTGAAGGGTGGCTTGCTTAGTTTTACCTAACAAATGTCAGGTAGACGGGTTTAGTTGGATCACCGCCTCTTCCCCGAGTCACCTCGAGTTATATCCCCAAGCATTAATTCCTTGTTTAAAAAATTAATCTTAAACAATGACACTATTATACTACTAAATTATCAATAGACAACAGGGTCATTTTAAATTTTAGTGCCGGTGATAAGATAATGGTATCACCGGCGATTTTCCATTTTCACTACACCACGTTGTAGCCCTACTATAACCCGTAAGCGGTCCTCGTGATTATAGGTTCAACGAATTGCTATTCTTTTGAATAGTTATATATTCTCCCCTACACGACATTCAGGCATTAATATAAGACAAATAGACTAGAATGCAATAATCTATCTGACTAGATAGATTATAATGTAACAACAATTTCAATCTATCTATTAATCATTATACTACTAAATTATCAACAGTCAATGGGTTAATTAGTTATTTCTTCCATTTTGTTGATCAGAGATTCCGTATCTGGAATTAATTGATCCGCCATGGTATATAACATTTGTTCTTCTTTTGCGTTGTGTTGTTGCATCAACATAAACAGAGTTTCCGAATTTCCCATATACCCTTCTTGATCAGTTGAAGCTACATTTTCTTTTAACTGATCAATCATAGTCCGAAATTGTGCATGCTCGGATAGCATAATTTTGGTTGGTCCACATTCATTTCCTGATACCTGTTCAAATGCAGGAAATAGCAGTTCCTCTTCTTTTTGAAAGTGCAACGTCAGTGCATTATAAAAATCATTGAAAAAAAGAGATCCTGTATTCCAATCACCTTCTGCTATTTTCTCTTCTGCCATCGCAAATAAATTATCACAATGTTGATGTTCTTTACTTAAATATTCTTTAATACTCATGTTGTGTTGTACCTGATGTTGATGTTATTTTAATACGGAAGAGTTTTGTTTAATTTTATTCAATTCTATTTCAGCTTGATCGCTTCCGAATTTTCTTGAATTGGATACATAAGAAGAAGCACTACAATAAGCCTCTTTAGTTCCAAATGAGTTGTGTTCAAATTCGACTGTTTTAGCCGAATCTATTCCCAAATTTATTCCTGATTCCATTGCATCTTGATT
>JALWLM010000348.1 GCA_027084145.1 Crocinitomicaceae bacterium
CTATTTTGCATACCTTGAAATATTTTACTAGATAAATTATAAAGAGCTTCTAAATAAAAATTATTTTTTGTAGCAAAATACTCCTCTTTAGACTCAATCAATCTTTTTAACTCTTTCTCAAAATCCTCAAACACAAAATCAATATCACTTCTTGCAAGGAGAGTATTCACAAAATTTAAATAAATCTCATTTAAATAAAAATATTCATCAATCTTAACAAAAAGCCCTAATTCTACTAGCTCTTTGGGAGCAGAAATTACCTTCTTCTCCTTGTAAGCCTCATTTAGCACTTTTCTATTCTTACAAATCAAATTAAGTAATTCAATATGCTTCACATCTAATTCCTAATTTTTTGTGAAATTATAGCAAAGTTAAACATCTCAGAAGGGGTCAGGAGTGGAAAAATTGAAAATTAAAAAATACTTTCCTTTTACTTAAAACTATTAACTACATTCATAATAATTAAATTCCAACCATCTACCAAAATAAAAATTAAAATTTTAAAAGGTAAACTAATCATTACCGGAGGCAACATCATCATACCTAAACTCATCAAAATAGCACTAACCACAATATCAATAATTAGAAATGGTAAAAATATCAAAAAACCAATTTCAAAAGCGGTTTTCAGCTCACTTATCATAAAAGCAGGAACTAAAATATTTAAAGGCACATCATCAACAGTATTGGGATTAGGCAAGTGCCTTATTCTAAAGAAAAGTGCTAAATCTTTTTCACGAGTATTTTTAAGCATAAATAACTTAAATGGTTTTATTCCCCTGTTAAACGCTTCTTCATATCCTATCTTTTCCTGCATATAGGGCTTAATTGCATTATTATAAGACTTCTGTGCATAAGGTTGCATAATAAAAAATGTAATTACCAAAGACAAACTAACTAACAATGTTGTTGGAGGTGACTGGGGCATACCTAAAGCTTGTCTTAAAAATCCAAAAACAACCAATAATCTTACAAAACTAGTCATTACTAAAATAATGCTAGGCGCAAGCGCTAATAAGGTTAAAACTACAACAACATTCAAAGTTGTTACAAGTTGTTTTGGCGAAGTTGGAGCCGACAAGGAAAGATTAACTGTCGGTATTTGAGGAGCTGCGAAAATAATAATTGGTATTAAAAGAAAGATATATTTTTTCATTTGACCTTATCCAAAACAGATTTTTGAACTTTATTTTGATTATTCTTCTTTTTAGCAAAGAACCAAATCTCAACCCTTCTATTTTTCTTTCTTCCATCAGGAGTACTGTTTGAAGCTATAGGATGATATTCACTATATGCTGCAGCACTCAATCTTTTTGGTTGAACACCATCTTTTATTAATGTTTTTACAACAGTAATAGCTCTTGCAGCACTCAACTCCCAATTATCTCCATAAGGAGAACTAACCGGCGGAGGCGTATTGTCAGTAAATCCTTTTATTTGAATTTCTATATCTTTTGGAAGATACTCATTAATTATAATAGAAACTCTTTTTAAGAACAATAGACTATCCTCATTAGATATAGCCGCACTCCCTGGTTTAAATGTAATATCAGCAGGCAATCTAATAAAAAAACCTTCTTCTCCATCCTCTAAAACAATACTTGGTCCTTTTCCTCCAGAAGTAAATTGTTTAAATTCTTGCACTGCTTGAGAAAGCTTATTTATCGTTTTAGTAGTTTCATCTGTTTTCGTAATTGGAGTAGCCAACTGAACTCTATTTTTAGAAACTTCCGTTTGAGAACCACCTTCTAAAACGCTAAGAGCACCTGCTAACGAACCGGCAGCTGCTACAACTTTTTTAGGGTCCATAGTCGCCATTGAAAGCAAAAGAACGAAGAAACATAACAAAAGACTCATCAAGTCCCCAAATGTAGCCAACCATTCCGGCATACATTCAGGACATTCACACTTACATTTTTTAGCCACAATTTATCCTATTATTCAAATTGACTTACTCTTTGATCTGGAGGCAAGAAGCTCAACAACTTAGATTCAAGAGTTCTTGGGTTATCCCCTGCCTGAATAGACATAATACCCTCAATAATCATAGTTTTTGCTAAAACTTCATCATCATTTCTAAGACCAAGTTTCCCAGCAATAGGGCTACCAAAAATATTACCAATCATCGCTCCATATAAGGTTGTTAAAAGTGCAACCGCCATTGCCGGCCCAATTGCTGATGGGTCAGACATGTTCAAAAGCATCGCAACTAGCCCAACAAGTGTTCCAATCATCCCCATAGCTCCGGCAAGCCCAGCCCAAGCACCAAAAATGGAAGCCATAGTCTTATGTCTACTCTCCATCTGTTCTACATCAATTTCCATCATTTCTCTAATTGTATCAGGTTCATTACCATCTACTGCCATAGAAAGACCTTTTTTTAAAAACTCATCTTCTTCATTCGCTGCGGCACTTTCTAATGAAAGAATTCCATCTCTCCTAGCCTGCGTCGCATAATCAACAAGTTTTTTAATTAACTCTTCAAAATTGGGCTCATAACTAGGCTTAATTGCAAGCATAAAAACCTTAGCAAATTGCTTCATTTGATCCATTTTATAGTTAATAAAAAGCGTCATAAGAGAACCAATAACAACGATTAATACCGATTGAGGGTCGATATAAGGTCCAATACCAACCCCCATAGCCATAGCTGCAATAATAAGACCTAATGCACCTACTAATCCAATGACAGTAGCTAAATCCATCCACAACCTTTTTTGGTATAATTATATCAAAAAAGAAGGAGAATTATGCTTCAAATTATTATTTTAGCAGCTGGAAAAGGGACTAGAATGAAATCTAAAACTGCAAAAGTCCTTCATAAACTATGCGAAAAACCTATGATTGATTACATAATTGAAGAATCTCTAAAATTAACTCCGAATGTAGATGTTGTTTTAAACCACCAATTTGAAAAAGTAAAAGAGACTATTTCAAAATATCCTCTAAACATTGTAAAACAGGATTTAGAAAACTTTCCCGGAACCGGTGGAGCTGTAAAAGAGGTAGAAATTAGAGGTGATAAAGTTTTAATTTTAAACGGAGATATGCCTCTAATTACAAAAGAGGAGCTTGAAAAGTTTTTAGAAATTGAAGCAGATGCCGTAATGAGTATTATGAATTTAGAAAATCCCGACGGATATGGAA
>JALWLM010000349.1 GCA_027084145.1 Crocinitomicaceae bacterium
TTCTAAGTAAAAAATTAAAAGCAAAATTGATTTATGATTCTCATGAAATTTATATAGAAACAATTAATCAGTTTTTTCCTGTAAATGCACCTTTTCATAAGCGGGTTATTTTTGGTTTACTAAAAAAAATAATGAGACAACACGGTAGAAGTGTAGAAAGTAAAATCATTCCTAAATTACATACTTTTATTACCGTTAATACATCCATTTTGAATTATTTTCAAAACAAATACAAGATAAAAAAAGGGGTATCGATAATGAACACTCCTTTTTTGGAAGTGGATAATAAAGAAAAAATTGATTTTAGAAAAGTATTTAATTGGAAAAAAAAAGATGTTATTTTGCTATACCAAGGAGTATTCAATGAGGGTAGGGGATTAAAGTTTATTCTTCATCAAATAAAAGATACGGAACATAGATTTAAGTTGGTTTTAATAGGCGATGGTCCATTAAAAAATAAATTAGAAGAAATGAAGCATAAACTGGAATTGGAAGACAGGGTTCAATTTATAAATAAAGTTAAATTATCAGACTTACCATCTTATACGCGAGGAGCTGATATCGGGTTGAATTTGTTGGAAGATTTTAATTTGAGTAAAAAAATGGCTTCACCCAATAAATTATTTGAATATATTCACGCAGGTATTCCTGTAATATGTAGTAAAGGTTTAGAAAATGATAAAGTATTAAGTAAATTTAACATTGGAGTTTCAACAACTATATCTTCTTCTGACTTTCAACAAGCACTTTTAGAGGTAAGTAATAATTATTTCGGAAATCATAAAGTAAAAGAGGAACTGGATAATGCAAGAAAACATTATCATTGGGAACGCCAAAAAGATAAAATATTGAACATTATTCAATGAAAAAAGTACTCATTATATCCTATTTTTTTCCTCCGGCTAATTTTGTAGGTGCGGAAAGAACAGATGCATGGGCCAAGTATTTACATGAATTCGGATACTATCCGATCATTATTACACGTAATTGGAATGAGAATCAAACAGATTTAACAAACAAAGTAATCAACAATGAATATTCCATTGAGAAGACAGATAAATACGAAATCAGGCGTTTGCCTTACAAGTATTCCTTACGTGATAAGCTAGCAGAAAATAAACGGTTTCGTTTTTTACAAAAAGCATTGACGTTTAAAGAACTTATTTTTTCTAATTTTTTCATCTCTGCGTTACCTTATGCTAATTTCTATGAGGAGGCAAGAAAAGTGTTGTCCAATCAAAAAGATATTACGAAAGTGATAGCAAGTGCACGCCCTTTTCAGTTGTTTCATATCGGATATCAATTGAAAAAAGACTATCCGAATATTCATTGGATACCGGATTACCGTGATGAATGGTCGACACATGCTGCACTACAAAGCTTGACAGGTGTAAAAGGATTAATTCAAAAAATTGAAAAAAGAAGTGAATTAAAATGGCTTTCCAATGCGACATTTTTTATTACAACTTCAGGTTTATGCAGAAATTCTATTTCAAAATTGATTCGAAAAAAAGGACATATTATATGGAATGGATATAATGAGGTTATTTATCGAGATAAAAACAGGAAAAAATCAAAAGAATTAATTATTACTTATGCGGGGACACTCTATCCATATCAAAACACACAAGTATTTATAGATGCTTGTTTAAAGATTTTATCATTAGGGTATCATTTAAAGGTGAGATTTATAGGGGCAAATGTTGTGGAAGAAAAACTAAAGGAAATTCAAGATAAAACAAGAGGCTTTTCTAATAATTTTGAATTTATAAATCGTGTTTCTAAAGAACGTTTAAAGGAGTATTATGCTGAATCTGATTTATTGTTTTTAACCGAATATACAGGGTTTAAAGGTTGGTTACCTGTTAAAATTTTTGATTATTTTTCCTCGGATATTCCAATGCTTCTTTGCCCTTCGGATAATGGGGTTCTGGAAGAGTTTATACAGAAGAGTAATTCAGGGTTCATTGCAAATACAGTGGAAGAATGTGAGAAACTTCTCATTGAGTTTATAAAATCTAAAGAAAGAGGTGAATCTATATCCCTTGAAAGAAATATGGAATATGGGAAACAATTTTCACGTAAATACCAAACAAAAAAGTTAGCGGAACTATTAGAATCAATATAACATGACCTATAAAACTCATACAACTTGTCTAATTTGTCAATCGGATCGTTTAATTCCGAAGAAGAACTATGAAGATGCTTATTTATGTCAATGCTTATCTTGTTCATTTGTTTTTTCCCAAAGAATTCCAACTCAAAAAGAGTTAAAGAATCATTATGAGAAATACGGAAGAGATGATTATTTGTCTCCGATAACGATTAATCGATACAATGAACTTTTAGATGAATTTGAAAAGTATAGAAAAACCAATAAAATATTGGATGTAGGATGTGGTATCGGTTATTTCTTAGAAGTAGCGAAACAAAGAGGTTGGGAGGTCTATGGAACGGAGTACACAGATAAAGCTGTAGAAATATGTGAAGCAAAAGGAATCAATATGAATCAAGGGAAACTGTCTATTGATAATTATGAACCGGAAAGTTTTGATATTATTACTTCTTTTGAAGTAATTGAACATATTAATAACCCGATAGAAGAAATACAGAATTTTTATTCCTTATTAAGAAAAGGAGGTTTAACTTACGTAACAACCCCCAATTTTAATTCTTTATTACGCTACCGTTTAAAAGAAAAATATGATGTTATCTGTTATCCCGAACATCTGAGTTATTATACCCCTAAGACGATTAAATATTTATTTTGTTCCATTGGTTTTTCTAAGAAAAAAATTGAAACAACAGGAATTAGTATATCTCGTTTAAAGGCAGGAAAAGGTGTTACAAATGAAAAACCTGTATCCCAAGTATCGACGGATGAAAAAATTAGGAATCAATTAGAGCGAAAGTGGTATTTACGTTTCTTAAAAAGAATGATTAACTCAATGCTGACTTTCTTTGGGGTAGGCGATAGCTTAAAAGCTTATTTCATTAAACATTAAAGGCTTTTAAAAAGCGAATCATTTTTTCAAAAGCCCTTGCTCGATGAGAAAAACGGTTTTTTTCTTCCATTGACATTTCCGCAAAAGTCTTTCCACAATTTTCAGGCTCAAAAATTGGGTCATAACCAAAGCCATTTGTTCC
>JALWLM010000350.1 GCA_027084145.1 Crocinitomicaceae bacterium
TATGAAAAAAATGTATATTTGTTTTAATATATATCCGATAAACATCTATCTTTATAAAATTGTAAAAGAATAAGCAAATGTGGGAGAACATAATAGCATGGTTTGAAAGTATTGATCCTATTCTAGCTGCATTTATAGCTACAGTTTTCACATGGTTAGTTACTGCATTTGGAGCATCTTTTGTGTTTTTTTTCAAAACGATGAATCGTACAATCTTAGATATTGCATTAGGATTTACCGGTGGAGTTATGATTGCGGCTAGTTTTTGGAGTTTGCTTAATCCCGCAATAGAAATGTCAGGAGGTGATTGGATTCCTGCAGGTTTAGGTTTTGCAATGGGAGCTTTGTTTTTATTTGTATTAGATAAGTTTTTACCTCACCTGCACATTAATTTTCAAGAATCTGACAAAGAGGGGATAAAAACAGGGTTAAATAAAACTTTTTTATTGGTCTTAGCCATTACATTGCATAATATTCCTGAAGGCTTGGCGGTTGGAGTATTGTTTGGGGCGGTTGCTGCGGATTTGCCGGGGGCCAGTATTGAAGCAGCAGTGATTTTGGCAATGGGTATCGGTATACAAAATTTTCCTGAAGGATTTGCGGTTTCCATGCCGTTAAGACGTTTTGGAATGAGCCGAAAAAAAAGTTTTTTTTACGGTCAATTGTCAGCAATAGTGGAGCCGATAGCAGGAGTATTGGGAGCTTGGGCGGTTTTTACATTTGAACCACTTTTACCTTACGCACTGGCTTTTGCTGCCGGAGCAATGATTTTTGTGGTAGTGGAGGAAGTTATCCCTGAAACTCAAAAAGATAAGAATACGGATTTAGCGACACTGGGTTTTATGTTAGGATTTATTGTAATGATGTCACTTGGTGTTGCTCTAGGTTGAGATTTCCACATATAGGATTCCAATATTTTTTAATAAATGACTTGTAGTGCCATCTGTTTTTTTAGTACTTTAACCTTATAATTAAAAAATACTATATTATGAAAAAAATGATGACTATATTCTCAATGTTATTTGTTGGAATAGGAGTAAATGGGCAAACTTTTACGGATGATTTTGAAAGTTATGCAGTAGGTAGTTATTTAGGACCTCAATCTACTGATTGGACTACTTGGTCAGGTACGGAAGGAGGTGCTGAAGATGTTCAAATTACAAATAATCAAGCGTATTCAGGAACAAATTCAATCTACTTCTCTTCTACCGCTCAAAATGGTGGTCCTCAAGATGTGGTTTTAAATTTTCCTCAACAATATACAGATGGAGCTTTTGTATTTGAGGCATATTTTTACGTAGAAGCAGGAAAAGGAGCATATTTTAATTTTCAAGCAACACCTACAATAGGACAAACTTGGGCTATGAACTGTAATATGTCAGGAGGAAATTTAATTATAGATGATGGAATTACCGCAAATTTAGCGACAACGACATATCAAGAAAATACATGGTTTAAACTGACAATTGTTTCTTTGTTAGAATATGGTAGATGGGAGGCTAGAATTGATAATGTTTGTTTTGGAGTTTGGGAAAACGGAGTAAATACAGTAGCTTCTTTGGATATTTATCCTTTAAACGGACATGGATTTTATGTTGATGATGTAAGTTACACCTATACTCCAATTCCACCGGTTACTACGAATGCGACAATTACCAATGTTAAAATAGATGGGTCAATCGTGGGACAGCAAGCGACTCCTGTTGTTACAGTTAAAAATACGGGAACAGCAGTTTTAAATGATTTTGATGTTGTTTTAGATTTTAACGGGAATCAATATACTGAAAACATAACAGGGGCAAATCTTGCTTCGGGAGCCTCTACTCAAGTTGTATTTTCTTCACCAATAACAATTACATCAACAACAGCATCGGTTACACTTTTAAATATTAATGGAACTGGAAATTCCGATGATTATCCGGCAGACAATACAGCTTGCAAGTTAGTCAATGCGGTAACACCGGCAACAGGGAAAATCGTTGTAAGTGAGGAAGGAACAGGAACGTGGTGCGGATGGTGCCCTAGAGGAGCAGTTGCAATGGATCGTTTTGCTGATAATTATGCAGGATATTGGGCAGGTATAGCGGTTCATAATGGAGACCCGATGGAGCTGACTAATTATGCGACCCCTTTCGGAAATCTTGTTAGTGGGTACCCGTCAGCATTAGTGGATAGAGGAGCAAGTGTAGATCCCGCACAGATGGATAACGACTTTTTCACAAGGTTACAAATAGCACCGGCCGCATTCATGACGAATGGAGCAACTTGGGATGCTGCAACAAGAGAATTAAAAGTTTCTGTTTCAGCAAATTTCCAAACATCTGCAAATGATCAGTATAAAATGGTTTGTGTATTAGTTGAAGACAGTGTTACAGGAACAACTTCAGGATATGCACAAGTGAATTATTATTCAGGAGGATCCAATGGTGTTATGGGAGGTTTTGAATCATTACCTAATCCTGTTCCTGCAAATCAAATGGTTTATAACCACGTGGCAAGAGCGATTTCACCATCTTTTGATGGTAGTAATCAATGTTTTACAGCTACAGTCAATCCTAATGATATCATTACCCAAAACTTTGTTTGGACACTTCCTGCCGAATGGGATGAAACAAAAGTTCATATAGTGGGAATGTTGATTGATCCGCAAGGAAGAATTGATAATGCAGATTATACAACAATTGATGAGGCAGTACAAAATGGTTTTGTTAATGCTTGTAATTTAACAGTAGGAGAAATATTAGGGAATCAAGTGGATGAAGTTTTAAGAATTTATCCGAATCCGGCTACAGATTTAGCTAAAATTGTTATTTCTTTAAAAGAGGATGCTGATGTTCAAATGAGGTTGTTGAATGTTGCCGGAAAAGAAATAGCAAAATCAGATTATGGAATGATATCTTCATCAACTTTGGATTTAAATGTATCTTCTTTACAACCGGGAATTTACTTTATAGAATTAACAGTTAACGGAGAAAAAGTTGCAAAACGACTAGTTGTAGAATAATATATAGAAAAAATAATTTAGTGAAAGGTGACTTTATGTCGCCTTTTTTTATTAGACTTCATTACATTTGCTGTTATGAAATGGATAGGAAAAAGAATAAGTTTTGTTGATGATAAAAATAAGACAACCATTGTGATTTATCCTGAAGGGAAAGTTTTATGGAATGCCTTAATAGGAGCATGGACTGCAATGTGGATTATGTTAGGGGTAATTGTATTATGGGCATATTTCACATTTGAAATATCAGATCAAGAGGCAATTATCATTGTTATTTTTCTTTCTTTTTGGGTCTATTATGCTTATAAAGCAATTAAATCATTTTTATGGTTTTTATGGGGAAAAGAGCTAATAAAAATTGATGAAGTGTCACTTATATATAAACGCTCTATAAAGGGATATGGGAAAGCAATTCCTTATTACTTTGAAAATATAAAAAAAATATCCGTTACTGTTCCTAAAGAAAAATCAATTCAATCTTCATGGGAGAAATCACCTTGGGTAATAGGGGGAGAACGTATCGAATTTGATTATAAGGGAAAAAGAATTCGATTTGGTCGTAAACTGAATGAAAAAGACACTGCTCTACTTTTTAAATTAGTAACGAAAAGGATTGAAGAACGGTTAAGAAAAAGGAAAAAGTAGCGTGAATGATAATGAGGAAAGAAAAAGCATATTTTAACTGGAGTTCGGGAAAAGATTCTGCCTTATCCCTTTACAAGGTGTTACAAGATGAAAAGTTAGATGTTTCTCTATTGTTGACCTCGGTGAATGCTTTTCATGATAGAGTTTCAATGCACGGAGTACGGAGAGAACTTCTGGAAGAGCAAACAAAAGCCATTGGAATACCCTTACAAACAATCGATCTTCCCAAAGAACCAAGTATGAAGGAATACACTTCCAAAATGGAAGAAGTTGTATCATCTCTAAAAAATAAGGGGTATAAGAAAAGTATTTTTGGGGACATTTTTTTAGAAGATTTAAAACGATATAGAGAAAAGCAGTTGCAAAAATTAGAAATAGAATGCGTTTTTCCTATATGGAAACAAGATACAAGGAAATTAGTTCAAGAGTTTATTGACTTAGGATTTAAATCTATTGTTGTAGCCACTAAAAGTGAAAAATTAGATGCTTCTTTTGTAGGAAGAATCATTGATGAAGATTTTTTAAATGATTTACCGAATGATGTAGATCCTTGTGGTGAAAACGGAGAGTTTCATACATTTTGTTTTGACGGACCGATTTTTAAACAACCGGTTCGATTTCAGATAGGGGAAAAAATCTATCGGGAATACCAACGACCTAAAAACACAAAAAAAGAGGACGAAGTTTGCACAACATCCTCTCATATGGGATTTTGGTTTCAGGAATTACTCCCGAATTATTAGATAATTTATTTACTAAGAATGTAAGCTGAAAGAGCTTCTAATTCTTCATCTGTCATCTTTTTAGTAATTGTTTCTATTTGAGGAGCCATAAGAGCTTCTTCTTCAGGAGAAACAATTGCTTTACCTTCTCCTTTGAAAAAGGATATAAGTTTATTATTGTCGTTATTGTAAGCTTTTGATATATCTTGAAGTGAAGGACCTACAGTTTTCTTGTCTAATTGATGACAAGCTGTACAAGCTTTATCCGTAAAAAGTTTTTCCCCTTTATCGGCTAAATCGGTAGTATTTTCTTCATTTTCAGTTGTTTTTTCTTCTGTTGTTGTAGTTTCTTCTTCATTTACTGTTTGTTCTGTTTCATTTACAGTTTCAGAAGTTCCTTCAGTGGTTGTTTCATTATTAGAAGAATTGCCGCATGCAGAGAAGATAAACGAAAAAGAGATTAAAGTAATTGGTAGTAAAAATAATCGTTTCATTTTTTTGTGATTTTTAAGTTTATATCAAAGGTAACAGGGAACTGATAGTATTAAAATGATAAAAGTCATGTTTTGTTAAAAACAATATGCAATTATTTAAATAAAAATACGTTTCATCTTTTATTGATTATGTTATTTTTGCTTGTTACATATTAAAATAGACAAAAAATAAATGAATAAAATAATAAGAGACTGGAACGATATTAAAACGAATGATAGTTGGGCGATATTTAAAATATTAGCAGAGTTTGTTGAAGGTTACGAGAGAATGTCACGTATCGGACCGTGTATCTCAGTTTTTGGCTCAGCAAGAACAAAACCGGGAACAAAATATTACGAAATAGCAGTAGAAATTTCAAAACTCCTTGCTAAAGGAGGGTATGGAGTAATTACGGGAGGAGGTCCCGGTATTATGGAGGCTGCAAATAAAGGAGCAAAGCTTGGAGGCGGGAAATCGGTTGGATTAAATATTGAATTAGAATTTGAACAACATCATAATCCATATATTGACCCCGAGCATAATTTAGAGTTTGATTACTTTTTTGTCAGGAAAGTCATGTTTGTGAAATATGCACAAGGTTTTGTTGTATTACCGGGAGGCTTCGGAACGATGGACGAGCTTTTTGAAGCAATGACTTTAGTGCAAACAAAAAAGATTAATCAAAGACCAATCGTGTTAATTGGAAAAGAATTTTGGTCAGGACTTATCGATTGGGTAAAAGCAATGATGCTGGAAAAAGAAAAAACAATTTCAGAGAAAGATTTAGACATTATTCGATTGGTGGATACGGCACAAGAGGCTTATGATTATATTGATGATTTTTACAGAACACACGAATTATCACCGAATTTTTAGTAGATTTAACAGAGTTATGAGTTTAGGAAAAAAAATAAAAAACTTTCTTTTAAGCAAAAAGTTTCTAATCAATTTAGGTGCAGTAATCTTATTAAATATCATCTTAATTTTTGGATTTAAAGCCTATTTGAATGCAACAACAAATCAAGGAGAACGGGTTAAAGTACCTAATCTCATAGGGCAAAACCAAAAAAACATAGATAAATTATTAGCCAATACCGGGCTAGAATATCAGATTTTAGATTCTATTTATGATCCGTCAAAAATAGCAGGGACTATTTTGCAACAAGATCCGGAGCCCACGGATGTTTCAAAAGTTTTTGTTAAATCAGGAAGAAAAGTTAAAATAAGAGTTTCTAAAAGAACACGTCTGGTGGAGATGCCCGATTTAATATTTAAATCGGAACGTTTTGCCGAAATCATATTAAAAAACAGAGGTTTTAGATATGAAATTGAATATATTCCTTCTATTGAAGCAAGTGGAGCGGTATTGGAACAATGGTATAGAGGTAAAAAAATAGAACCAAAAACTAAAATTCCAATTGGATCGAGGATAAAAATTGTTGTAGGAAGAAGGGAAATAGCAGGAAAAACCCCTTTACCGGATTTAGTTGGATTAAATTTACATGATGCTCAAATAAGAGCGAAAGAATTGGGAGATTTTTCTTTACTGGTTATTTGTTCAAGTTGTAAGACAAAACAAGATTCGGTTTTAGCTGTTATCGTCTCGCAAGAACCTGAATATGAAGAAGGTAAAATGATTCCACAAGGAAGTGTAATTACTGTAATAGCAGAATGATGAAAATATTAGAAGCAAAAAAGATCATTTTTTATTTAGCGCTTGCATTTGTTGTTGTAGCAAGATCCCAAGAGGAAATAGGTCCTTTGATGGGGAATCCTATATTGCAAAAAGAGGTTTTGAAAATTGAGAAAAGTGAAGAAACAACATTTGACAGTACTTTTATATATACTTTAGACACGATATCATTACCGATCTTTGACGATTTCAGTAAAAATAAATTTCAAGAATACAATGCTAATTATACGGATCCGGGAGTAACATTTGACAAAAAATACAAATTATTAGATGTTGGAGGCACCCCTTTATTAGCTAATGTTCAATACGTAACAATTGAAACATTTAAACGCATAGTGGATTTAGCGGCAGGAACAACTACAGATATTCCTTTTTCTCCAATTTCAATTCAAATCGGAGATTTATCATCTTATCCGGTAGTCTATACTACAACAAATGTTTATCCGCCTTATTATATTTATGACACGGTGGATTTTCCTAACCCTATAGATACGGTTTGGATTACACCTGATGTTGTCCAAGATTCGGCAGTACAGTTCTTTGCTCCAATTAATGATCCTGAAAAGATATGGGCAGACAGTTATGTTTATCATAATTATACATTAGCTAAATTCCCCTGGTCATTGGGAGTGGCAAGTTTTGACGGATTAGATGAAAATGGGTTTCCATATCAATTCGGAACAACATTAACAGGTTATGCAGATGTATTAACATCAAAACCGATAGACCTTTCTTCTGTTTCTGCATCGGACTCAGTTTATTTTAGCTTCTTGTATCAAGCAGAGGGGTTTGGAGATGTTCCCGAATCATCGGATTCGTTAATATTGGAGTTTTATGAGAAAGACTTGGATCAATGGAATTGGATATGGAGTACAACAGGAAGTTCAATGAGCGATTTTAAACATGTACATATCCGAATAGATAATCCGGTCTACTTTAAAAAAGGCTTTCGTTTTCGTTTTAGAAATTATGGAGGGTTGTCAGGGAGTTTAGATCATTTTCATGTTGATTATGTTAATTTAAGAACACTGTCCGGATATCAAGATACAATCATCCATGACTTTGCCATTGTATATCCGGTTAATTTCTTGTTGGATACTTATTCTTCGGTTCCATGGGATCATTATAAAAATAATCCAACGGGAAAAATGTCTTCTTCGGTAGAAGTAGTCGTGAGAAACAGTGATAATGTGCCTGAAAATGAACAAAATGGAACGACAGAAATTCAGTATGGAGGAATAACAGAACAAACTTTTATTTTACAAGATTATTTATTGAACAATGGAGATCTGAATTATTCTCCTCTCACAACGTATATTTCTTATCACGATTTCTCTACAGGAGGACGATTTGATGAAACCAAACCGGGAATTCAACAAGAATTTGATATTGTTACGGGAATAACACATTTGAACTCTGTTTTTACACAGAATGACTCATCCTATACAAAACAAAAGTTTGTAAATTACTACAGTTACGATGACGGTACTGCAGAAGCAGCTTACGGACCTACAGGAGTACAAGCAAAATTAGCGATTAAATACACACCTTATGAAGCCGATTCAGTGATAGGAGTAAGGATTCATTTTGTTCCTTCGGTATATGATGTTTCCGATAAATTATTTTTAGTGACATTATGGGGGGATAATAATGGAGAACCCGGAGAGGTATTATATCAAGATGAATTATTTTTTCCACGACAGCCAAAATATGAATATGATAGAAATATATTTACGACTTACTATTTTAAAGACACAATGAAGGTGCGTGTAGATGGAACTTTTTATATAGGATGGCAACAATTTGATCAAGACAGACTAAATGTCGGTTTAGATAGAAACAGGATTAATAACGATAAAACATATTATAATGTTGATGGTGTTAATTGGCTGCAATCTTCGATACCCGGAAGTGTGATGATTCATCCTGTGTTTTCAACAAGTTATGATGCCGTTTTAGGATTGAGAGCAAAAGAAGGAACGAATGTTTTTAATGTATACCCAAATCCTGTCACAAATATTTTGAAAATTAAATCGGAAGAGGTGGTGGATAAAGTGGAAGTATATGATATGATGGGGCAAAAAGTAAAGGAAGAAAAAAACGTAACAACAATTCATTTTTATGATGTACCAAAAGGTGTTTATTTTATAAAAATAAATGACGCTAAACCTATCAAGATAATCAAACAATAATGAAAAAAGAAGAAGAGAAAGAGGCGGACGAGTTAAGAGAAGAATTATATGAACATTATCGTTTTATTGCTGATGCGGGACAAGAAGTTCTACGGATAGATAAATTTTTATTAGACAGAATTCCCAATACATCAAGAAATAAAATTCAGATAGCAGCAAGAAATGGAAACATTCTTGTCAACAGCAAAAAAGTGAAACAAAATTATAAGGTAAAACCATTAGATGAAATATCGATTGTTTTGCCTTATCCGGTGAGAGAGATAGAGTTAATTCCGGAAGATATTCCAATTGAGATTGTTTATGAAGATGATCAGCTACTCGTAGTAAATAAACCACCGAATATGGTTGTGCATCCCGGATATGGTAATTATAGAGGTACGTTGGTTAATGCATTAATGTATCATTTTGAAAATTTACCATCTAAGCCTAATGATTATTATGGAAGACCGGGGTTAGTACACAGGTTGGATAAACATACAACAGGATTATTAGTAATTGCAAAAACAGAATATGCTTTGACAAATCTGGCGCAGCAATTTTTTGACAGAACGACTGAACGCAGATATTGGGCATTAGTTTGGGGAGATTTGAAAGAAGAAGGCACGGTAACGGGGCATATAGGACGATCACAAAAAAACCGTAAGATTTTCAGGGTCTATGAAGATGGGGAGCATGGAAAACATGCAGTGACACATTATAGGGTTCTAAAACGTTTTGGTTATGTTACTTTAGTGGAATGCAAACTGGAAACAGGGAGAACGCATCAGATACGTGTTCACATGAAACATATTGGCCACCCTTTATTTAATGACTTAGAGTATGGAGGGGATAGAATATTAAAAGGTGTGCCAAGTGCTAAATATAAACGTTTTGTTGAAAATTGTTTTGCTCTTTTAACAGGGCAATTTCTACACGCAAAAACTTTAGGGTTCAATCATCCTACAACAAAAAAGGAAATTCAATTAGATTCGGAGCTTCCATTTAATATGCAAGAAGTTTTAAAAAAATGGGAAACATATTCAGCAGGAAGTATGGCTAATGATTAAAATAATAATAAAAAACACGATTAAGAATTATTTTTTTATTACATTTACGCGTCATAAAGTAAAATAAAAATGAAGAAACTAGCATCAATATTTATCATTCTACTAATAGGTATAAGTTTCTCTTTTGGACAAAGAGCTATTGTAAAAGCTGAAAAAGCATTTGCTTCTGAAAATTATGCAGAGGCAGTTAATCTTTGTAGTGCAGCCTATCAAAAACTTTCAAATAAAGGGAAGTCTGCAAAAAGGAAAAAAGCAGAAATGGCTTTTAAAACAGCTGAAAGTTATCGAATGCTTGAGCGTTATAAAGATGCTAATGAATGGTATGATCGGGCGATACTCCTTGATGTTCAAGAAGAAAAACCAGAGGTTTATTTATACAATGCGGATATGCTTCAAATGATGGGAGAGCATAAAAAAGCAATAGAGATGTATGATAAATATTTGGCTCTTG
The DNA here is from genome assembly GCA_027084145.1 of Crocinitomicaceae bacterium. Taxonomy (GTDB): domain Bacteria; phylum Bacteroidota; class Bacteroidia; order Flavobacteriales_D; family Crocinitomicaceae; genus UBA4466. Next base: position 10,225 of record JALWLM010000350.1, read on the forward strand.
TTCCAAATGACGAGAGAGCTATTTTGGGAAAAAAGGCGTCAGAAAATCATGATGAATTTATAGCGAAAAAAACAAGACATATCATAGAAAATGTAGATGTGTTAAATACAAAATTCTTTGATATGGCTCCAATGTTTGGTGACAGAAAAAAAAGTAAACTATATTTTTCTTCCGGTAGAAAAGGAGGAATAGGAAAAGATAAAGACCCTAGAACAGGGGAGTCATATATGGATATTTGGGTGTCCGACATTGATAAAAAAGGAAACTTTACAGAACCTTATTTAGTCGTAGGAGAAGAGATTAATACAGAGCACAATGAAGGGACAGTGTGTTTTGATGCACGATACAAAAAAATGTTTTTTACAAGATGTCCTAATGTTGAAAAACAAAATTTAGGGTGTGATATTTGGGTATCAGAAGCTAAAGGGAAAAAAGAATGGAAAAAACCGACCAAAATAGAAGGCTTAAAGCCACATGATTCTATTTCTGTAGGTCATCCTTGTACAATAGATGGTAAATACTTGATTTTTGCATCAGACATGCCGGGAGGTTATGGAGGAAGAGATTTATGGTATACGACTTATGATAAAAAAACAGATACTTGGTCTAAACCGGTAAACATGGGAGAGCAAATTAATACGAAAGGAAATGAATTGTTCCCTACATTTGATTTAGAAGGAAATTTAGTGTTTGCCTCAGATGGTCATCCCGGTTTAGGAGGTTTAGATATTTTTATCGCCAAACGAGTAGGTTTGGAAAATAAATGGGAGAATCCTGAAAACATAGGAGCTCCCATTAACACTATAGATAATGATTATGCTTTAATCGAACAGACAGATAAAGTAGGTTTCTTTACTTCAGAAAGAAAAAGTAACAATGGAGAATATATCCCGGATATTTACCGTTATGAGTTACCTCCTAATGTATTTACATTAAAAGTAATCGTTAGTGAATTAGGAAATGAACAAAAGAAAATTGAAGATGTAAAAGTTGTCGTAGAAGCTAGTACAGGCGAGAAATGGGAAGGGTATACAGATGAAACGGGTGCAGTTTTTTGGGATAAAAAACCGGATGGGACACGTTACATTAATGAAGAAACTTCGTATGTGATTAAAATATCTAAAGAAGGATTTCATGAAGATAAAAATGGTTCTACTTTCTCAACAAAAGGTCTGAATTATGATCAGAATTTTGTGATTGATATGAACCTTCTTCCGAAGAAACCTATTCGTTTGCCTGAGGTTCGTTATCCTTTAAACAAATGGGAGCTTTTGGTTGACTCAACAATCAATTCACAAGACTCATTACTGTTTGTGTATAATTTATTAGAAGAATATCCCGGACTTGTATTAGAATTAAGTTCACACACTGACTCAAGAGGTAGTGTTACTGCAAACCAAAAATTATCAGAGAATAGAGCTAGAGCATGTTATAAGTATTTGGTAGAAGAAAAAGGAGTTGACCCGAGAAGAATTGTTCCTGTAGGTAAAGGAGAAAATGAACCTAGAACAGTATGGAAAAAAGGAGATGAATATTATGTTGTGGAGCCGGTAGATAAAGAAGGAGTTGAGAAAATTGTTTTAACAGAAAAGTATATCAATCAATTCAGAAGATCTAATCCGGAGTTGTTTAAAAAACTTCACCAATTGAATAGACGAACAGAAGGTCGAGTAATTTCAATGGACTTTGATCCAAATACTGCTCCTCCTGCAGATTCTAAATATTTACAATATGTGAAATATCCATAATTAAATAGAAAATAATTTTAAAATAAAAACCTCGCATTAAGCGAGGTTTTTTTGTATCTTAATATGATATGGAGGAAAAATATTTGCAAAATCTTTGGAAACATAAGTCTATTCCGGTTGTTAATCAGATGTTAACCAATGGAGATAAAGTAACCGTATTAGACTATGGACGGTTCAATACGGGAGAAGGTCCGGACTTCCTTTATGCAAAAGTAGATATAAATGGTATTATATTTTTCGGTCATATAGAAATACACCTGAAAAGTTCAGATTGGTATCGGCATAAACATCAATTTGATGCCAATTATAATACCGTTGTTTTGCATGTTGTTTATGAGCATGATAAAAAAATAGTTCAAAATGATTTTGTTTTACCTACTTTGGAGTTAAAGTCGTTTTTCAGTAAAAATAGAGATGTTTTTAGTTGGGATAATATTCCATGTAAAAATTTTATATCAGAAATCGACTCCATTTATATTGAATCAATCAAACATAAGGCTTTATTAAGAAAATTGAATTGTAAAAAAGATTCTTTATTGATTAATGACGTTTCTTTATTAAGAAATGAGAATTTTCTGTCCATTTGTTGTTGTAAAATGGGATTTGTATGCAGCTCTTCAACTACTTCAAGCAAAGCATCAATCACCGTATTGCCAGTTACCAATATGGCTTTTTCATCAATCCCTTCATCCAATAGATTTTGCCTTGAACGCTCAGTCGGAGCGAAATGATAACTGGCAATGGTCCCCGTTATGCGACGATTTATCTCCTCTGGCCATGGCGAATAGATATTGTGAGTTCGCAAGCCCGCTTCGACATGCGCAACATCAATCTTTTGATAATAAGCTGCAATGCTTGCCGCCATGGTTGTCGTCGTGTCGCCATGCACCAGCCCAAGGTCGGGACCGTAG
>JALWLM010000351.1 GCA_027084145.1 Crocinitomicaceae bacterium
TTTAACAATTTTTTTAAATCTTTTTATAGCATTTTCAATTTTTCCTATTCCAAGTTTGTTTATATTTTTTTCTATATTCTTTATTTCAATTGTTTTTTTAGGTGTTTTAATTCTTAAATTAATTAAATGAATTTCATCTACTATTTTATTATCATTGTTTTGTAAATAAAATTTTCCTTCATAAGTAAAACTATCTTTTAATAAAGGAATATTTTTTAAAACTTCTTCATTAATTTCTTTATTTTTAATTTTTCTTAAATAAGATAATTCTTTATAAAATTCTTTTCCGTCGTTTTTTACAAATTTAACTTGATTAACTGCCATAATGCTTTTTTATTACTACTAATACAAATTTAACCTTTTATTTTGTTATTTAGACATGACGTTTGTCATTTTAAGCTATAAACTTATTCTATAATTGCTTTGCTGACTCCATAAAACCTTCCTTTTCGATGCGTCTTTTAAAGTATATATTTTACTTTTGAAAAAAAAAGAAATGAAAACAAAAACACCTTCAGAAACGAAAGCAGTTTCCACTTATATCGTTCTCCCTAATGATACAAATGATTTAGATAACCTTTTTGGAGGAAAACTACTGGCATGGATGGATGTCATTGCCAGTATTTCTGCCTATCGTCTATGCGGCCGGGTGGTCGTTACAGCGTCTGTTAACAATGTTTCATTTAAACAGGCGATTCCTCTATCTTCAATCGTGACACTAGAAGCAAAAGTATCCAGGTCATTCACTTCTTCAATGGAAATATTCATTGATGTGTTTGTCGAAGATAAATCTACCGGAAAATCTGTAAAATGCAATGAAGCTATTTATACTTTTGTTGCTGTTGATCAAAATGGGAATCCTATTGAAGTTCCTCAAGTGATTCCTCAAACAGAAGAGGAAAAGAAAAGATATGACGCTGCACTCAGACGAAAACAACTATCCTTGATTCTTGCCGGTAAAATGAAAGCCTCAGAAGCAACAGAATTAAAAAAGTTATTTTTAGAGGAGTAATTAAATTACTCCTCTTTTTTTCTTTTAATTAAACCTTCATCCCTTTTACAACTTTGTCCTTTCTTTTGATTTTTTGAAGTTTTTTCTTCTTTACAATCAAATATGCCGTAGCACTTGACGGAGTTGCCATATATGTCTCGTTTCCGTATCGAACAAGCCCTCCCTTGGAACCTGACCAATCCGCTTTAAAATAATACTTTCCGGTTGTGGATCCCGGTCTCTTATCAAAAGTTAAAACTTTACCCGGACCTGTTTCAAAGCGAACAACTAAAGACTCCCCGTCTTCTCCAAAGCGCTCAAAAACACACTTTGTTCCTGCCGGAATGATAATTCTATTTTGCTGCTTGTTTGAAGCCTCAACGAGATTTCCATCTTCATCCGTTGCTACATGTCCCGATTCTTTTTCTTTTTGAAGAATAATCGTTGACGAAACGATAAACTGTACTTTCTTAATTTGATTTACAGATTCTAATCCAAACTCATCACGCAACTTATCATTATATGGAACTTTCATTGCGCAACTTCCTAAAATAATTCCCACTAATATAAATAATAGATACTTTTTCATGTCTTCTAATTTTATGTTTTTTATTAATAATCAAAAATAATACCTTATTTAGAAAATAACACATAAAAACACCTTATTTTTGTTAAAAACGAAAGTAATGGCTATTTCTATTCATCAATTTATTTTTAACCCTTTCAAAGAAAACACTTATATTGTTCATGATGGAACTAATTGTGTTATTATTGATCCCGGATGCTATGAGCAAGAAGAAAAAGAAGCTTTACTAAACTTTATTAATGACAAAAACCTACAACCGAAAGCCTTGCTTCTCACTCATGCTCATATTGACCATGTTCTAGGGTGTCATTTTATCTTACAGAATTTTAATATTGATTTCTTCTTACACGAAAAAGATATCCCTACTCTTGATGCTGTGTCTTCTTATGCTTTGGTTTATGGGTTTCAAAACTATATTGCCCCCCCCGAACCTAATCAACTTTTAAAAGGAGGTGAACATCTTCAATTTGGAGAAATAGAGTTTGATGTTCTCTTTACCCCCGGTCATTGCACAGGGCACGTTGTTTACCATGACCCCAAAAACAACTTTGTTATCAATGGGGATGTTTTATTTCAAGGAAGTTTTGGAAGGGTTGATTTGCCGGGGGGGGATTTAGAAACATTAAAAAATTCTATTTTCAATATTATGTTTAAGCTCCCGGAAGAAACCGTTGTTTATTGCGGTCATGGTAGTGAAACATCAATTGGAATAGAAAAAAAGACCAACTATATTCTTCAATTTTAAATTATGAAGATAGCGATTAATACCCGTTTTCTTTTACCTGAAAAAATGGAAGGATTCGGTTGGTACACGTATGAGGTTGTCAAACGAATTGTTGAACAACACCCCGAACATGAGTTTTATTTTTTCTTTGACCGACCTTATGACTCTAAGTTTTTGTTTTCTAAAAATGTTGTTCCTGTCATTATGTCCCCTGCAGCAAGGCACCCTGTTTTATTTTATTGGTGGTTTGAGTTTGGTGTAAAAAAAGCATTAAAAAAATATAACATTGACTTATTCTTTTCCCCTGATGGCTACTTATCTCTTTCTTCAAGTTGTCCTCAAGTAGCCACCATACACGACATTAATTTTGAGCATCACCCTAAGGACATTCGATGGGATGCAAGAATATATTTACGCAGATTTTTTCCTAAATTTGCGAAAAAAGCGGATAAAATTATTACCGTATCCAATTATTCTAAGCAAGATATTACAAAAACATATAACATCCCCGAAGAAAAAATAACGGTTATATACAATGGTGCTTCTGAAGAATTCCGGCCTCTTTCTTTAAAAGAAAAAAATGATGTAAAACAACAATACACCAAAAACCATGAGTTTCTTTTATTTGTTGGAGCTCTTTCTCCGAGAAAAAACCTTATTCGCTTATTAACAGCCTTTGAACGTTTCAAAGAACGCCAACCCGGTGACCCAACCATACTATTAATCGTTGGTGATCCAATGTGGGGGAAACTCAATATCGATTTGCCTGAAAAAATTAAGAATCAAGTTTTGTTTACAGGACATTTGCCTCTTTCCGAGCTCACTAAAAT